>JADGQN010000410.1 GCA_017881765.1 Syntrophobacterales bacterium
GTGAGGGTGGTCTTCCCATGATCGATATGGCCGATGGTTCCGACGTTTACATGGGGCTTCGTCCGCTCGAACTTTTTCTTAGCCATAGAGTGCCTCCGTAACTGTTTTTTCTCTGGTCTTCTTCAGAGCTTCGAAGATGCTTGCCGGGGCAGGAGCATAGTGGAAGAACTCCATGTTATGATAACCCCTTCCCTGGGTCATTGATCGCAAGTTGGTCGCATAGCCGAACATCTCTCCCAAGGGAACATACGCAACGATATACTTGGCGTCGTTCCTATCGTCGATGGTTGACACCCTTCCGCGCCTGGACGCTAAATCACCCACTACCGACCCGAGGTGGTCAGGGGACACATTTACATCGACCTTCATGACCGGCTCCAGGACAATCGGGTTTGCTTTCTTCACTGCGTCTTTGAAGGCCATGGAGGCCGCAAGCTTAAACGCCAATTCCGACGAATCGACGTCGTGGTAGGACCCGTCAACCAGGTCCACCTTTATATTGAGCATCTGGTATCCAAGGATCACACCCTTCTCCAGCGCTTCCTTAACGCCTTTCTCGATGCTCGACATGTATTCCTTGGGGATAATGCCGCCGACCGTCAGGTTTTCGAACTCGAATTCCTTGCCTTCCAACGGGGAGATCTCCAGGACGACGTGTCCGTACTGGCCCCTGCCTCCCGACTGTTTAACATACTTACCCACAGCGGACGCCTTCCTCGTTATCGTCTCCCGGTAAGCGACCTGCGGTGCCGAAAAGGACATGTCAAGGTTGTGCTCCCGTTTCGCGCGATCCATCACGATCTCGAGGTGGAGCTCCCCCATGCCGGAGAGAATTACTTCTCCCGTGTCGTTATCAAGCTTGACCGTGAGAGACGGATCCTCAACAGTGAACTGGTTGAAAACGAACCACATCTTTTTCAGGTCATCCTTCTTCCGGGGGGAGATTGCAACGGAAATCACCGGCGTCGGGACCTCTATTGTCTCGAAGAGCACCGGCGCATCAGGGTCTGTGAAGGTGTTGCCGGTGGAGGCGGTCTTTAAGCCGGAGACAGCGCATATATCGCCTGCCTCCACGTGCTTGAGCTGTTCTCTCTTGTTGGCGTGCAGCCTTAAAATTCTGCCTATTCTCTCGGTCTTGCCTTTTGAGCTATTGAGTATCGTCTCGCCATGGTGCAGCCTGCCCGAATAGATGCGCATGAAGCAGAGCTGACCCGCAAAGGGATCATTCATGATTTTGAATACAAGGCCGCTGAAGGGCTCTTCTTTCGAACCGATCAACTGGGTTTCCTGCCCATCCTCCGTCCAGGCCAGATAGGGAGAGACATCGAGGGGTGAGGGAAGATAGTCAACGATAGCATCGAGGATAAATTGAATCCCTTTATTCTTGAAAGCAGATCCGCAGAGCACGGGAAGGATCGTCTGGCTTAACGTGCCTTTCCGGATCACGCGCTTCAGTTCTGACGCAAGGATCTCGCCCCCATGTAAATAAGTCTCCATGAGTTCATCGTCGATTTCCGACAGCTTCTCGAGCATTTCTTCGCGTGCTTTCTCCAGCCGCACCTGGAGCCTGCCAGGCACCTCGGCTACCGAGTATTCGCTGCCGAGCCGATCGTTGTCGTAGAGGTAGGCTTTCTGGCAAATTACATCAACCACACCAAGAAACTCGTCATTTTCAACGATGGGCAGTTGAAGCAGGACCGGGTTGGCCTTGAGTACGTCGCGGATCATCGCCACACACTTGTCCAGGTCAGCACCGGGCCTATCCATCTTATTCACAAACGCGATACGCGGAACCTCATATCGGTCAGCCTGCCGCCACACCGTCTCTGATTGCGGCTCAACACCTTCAACCCCGGAAAAGAGGGCTACGGCTCCGTCAAGCACCCTGAGCGACCGCCCGACCTCCACCGTGAAATCGATGTGCCCGGGTGTGTCAATGATGTTAATCCGATGGTTTCTCCAGAAGCAGGTAGTGGCTGCTGCCGTGATCGTGATGCCGCGTTCTTTTTCCTGTTCCATCCAATCCATAGTGGACGTGCCTTCATCCACTTCGCCTATCCTGGTATTCACGCCCGTATAAAAAAGCATGCGCTCAGTCGCTGTTGTTTTTCCGGCATCAATGTGAGCCATGATGCCGACGTTTCTAATAAGTTCCTGCACTTCTACCACCTGTAATGGGCGAAGGCTTTGTTAGCCTCAGCCATCTTGAGAGTATCCTCTCTTTTCTTTACTGCGCCACCTTTATTGTTGTAAGCATCGAGAATTTCTGATGCAAGCCTCTCGATCATAGTTTTTTCCGAGCGCTCACGCGCGTATTTCAATATCCAGCGGATGGCCAGCGAGATCTTACGATCCATCCGGACTTCAACAGGGACCTGGTACGTCGCTCCGCCGACCCTCCTCGCCTTAACCTCCAGCTCCGGTTTCACATTGTCCATCGCCTTCGCAAAGACCCTGAAGGGGTCCTCTTTTGTCTTCTTCTCTATCGCGTCGAAAGCCCGGTAGACCAGTCTACTGGCGAGGCTTTTCTTACCGTCCAGCATTATGCAATTGATAAACCTTTGCACAAGAACGTCACTGTACTTGGGATCGGCCAACCGCTCTCTTTTGGATACCCTTCCTTTTCTGGGCACTACCGTCCTCCTTTACTGCTTCGGTCTTTTGGCACCATACTTCGATCTGCTCTTTTTCCTATTCTGCACGCCGCTGGCGTCGAGCGAGCCGCGTATGATGTGGTATCTCACGCCGGGTAGGTCTTTAACCCTCCCGCCACGGATCAGCACCACGGAGTGCTCCTGGAGGTTGTGGCCGATGCCGGGTATGTACGTGGTCACCTCCATGCCGTTTGTGAGCCTGACCCTGGCCACCTTGCGCAAGGCTGAGTTTGGCTTCTTAGGAGTGGTTGTGTACACCCTCACGCAAACTCCCCGTCTCTGAGGACAGTTCATGAGGGCGGGCGACGCGCTCTTATTTTTCGCGGCTTCTCTCCCGCGCCTTACTAGCTGGTTGATAGTAGGCATCCATTCCTCCAAAAAAATAATCCCTTTTTAAGGGATAGCTATGCGCAGCTTTGCCTGATATTACGGAAAAAGCTGTGGGATAATATCACTTTGGCCTTTTCTTGTCAAGTAATTTTTAGCTTGACAGGCCTGCCCGCACGTCACGTTTCGTCCGACAGATTTTGAATCCAGTCGAATTGACCAATGAGGATTGCGAGGCTTGATACTGAACCTAAATAGTATACCACACTCCTGACCTATTTGAAAGGGATTTACACAAACTACTTGGATAAAATAAGGTTGAGGGGGGTCTGAGGTCAAGGGGTCCCAGGGCTAATTTGTTAGCGTGAGGCCTGAAACCCTATTATTTCAGCTCTTTAATTACTTGAGCTGTTCCAGGGCCTTCAGTATCTCCGGGCCACCCTTGTAGACACCCTTATTCTGGCCATTATAGATAACGACCGTAGGCGTGCTATTAATGCCGTCCTCATCCAGATACTTTTGAAGGGCTGTGAACGTGGGCTTGGTGTCGAACTCCCAGAATCGTACCTGATTCTTGAGGAGGTACTCTTCCAGCTTCTCTTTTTCGGTGATATTGTTTTTCGCTGCTCCGAAGAGTATGGCTCTCACACGCAGCACATAATCGAAGTCCTTCTTTTGGTTTAAAATATACAGGAAATAGCGCGCATACGTGGGAGTCGGAGCATGTATCGGTGTATCGATAAAGGTGACAGTTGCCACGCCTTTACTCACGAGATGGGCCAGCACGCCCTCTAATTGCGGCTCAACATGCGAACAGGGACCACAGAAATAATCCGTATAGATCCGTACCTTCACTTTTCCGTTGCCGAAGGAAGGCATCAAGAGCGTGTCGGCCAGTACCGGCCTCGTCGCTCCTTCGAAAAAGAGCGCGAAGAGCAGAAAACCTATCACGACGGCAATAACTACGAGAATCTTTCTCGACATGTGAAAGTTTAGCAGAAAAAGGGCCAAGAGCACACCTCCGAAGATAAGGCAATAAGGGCAGTAGACGCCCTGCCGCACCTGAAAGGCAACCAGGTAGGCCTCGGTGCCCACGGCAGCAGAGAGTAGCAGGAGATGAATAGTCCCCCATTTGAGAAGGGCAACGATGAAGAGTATGCCGGCGAAGGCCAGCCCGAGGTAGGTAAGATTAATGCCGGGGTACCCCTTGCCCAGGAGAAAAATCGCGCCTTTCAGATAGGCACAGGATTGTCCGCACACGCTGTAGTAAAGTATGATGCCCATGCCCACAAGCGGCAATATGAGGTTTGCAATATATCTTCCGTTTTTCATTGAACAAGCCTCCATCGCT
>JADGQN010000411.1 GCA_017881765.1 Syntrophobacterales bacterium
CCTGCTCCCGTATGTGTTGGATTTCTTGCGGGGGAAGAGCACTGACCTGAGCGGTCGGGCACTGGAATTTTTCAGTACCGCTAAAAAGTTCATGGAAACAGAGATCGAGCACCGGTTGCAATCGGCGGTATCCGAAATTGAAGAGCATTTCCCGGATAACGGGTACCGAGAACTGGCAAAAAGTGCCCCGCGGGATATAATCAGGATGTTTAATCAATCGTGACACAGGCTTTTCTGCCCGTGGCCCATCGGCCTGGTGCCATCAACCCTTTTTGGCGGTGACGATGGCAGCGGTTCCAAGGGTGAGGGATTTCACCTGTATGTCCGAGAAGAGATTTTCCTGCAGGGTCTGAACGAGCGCGCTGACCCATTTTGTCTCCCGGAGGAACCCCGGTAGACCATCGAAGATGGCCTTCCATTGAGGATAGGACCAGGTCCCGGCCGTTTGGAGAAGCTTGAAATAGAGTTCCCAGATAGGGGCAAAAGCGCGGTTCGAGGGATACGTAAAATCATGCATGATAAGTATTCCCCCCTCCCGCAGCATCACCTTTGCGTTCCGGACCAGGGTCCCGAGCTCGGCATATTTGGCCAGGTAGGATGAGGTGATGCAGTCAAAGCCCTGTTCCACTGTGATGTCCTCGGCTCTGCCAGCCATAAAACGGACATTCTCCACTTTCAAATTCCCGGCCTTCTCTCTCGCGATGTCAAGGTACTCTTCCGTCACGTCGACACCCGTGACCTGAGAGCGGAGGAACTTCTGAGCGATCTTGAACGTGAGAATGCCAGTCCCGCAAGCCTGATCCATGATACGCCTTGATCCCTCAGGGATCTTGTTCAGCATTTCCCGTTTCCACCAGCGATCGAAACCCAGGGTGCAGAGATTTACCATGTGATCGTAGGTCGCCCCTGTGCCGGGAAAGAAGTGGTTGACAATCGCTAAGCCCTGATCTCTATTCATCGTGCGTTGCCTTTCCTCAACCTTAACCTGCTCTTTGCTGTCTATTGCCCCTCGCCCATTGCCCATCGCCCGTTATCACCTCAAGTGCCTCAACAACGTGGCTGCCTCTTTGAGGCCTACTTCCATCGCCATTCTTCTCGAGTTTTTTTTGAGCACCCACGCGTCACTCAGCCGGAGTGCCTCATTTCTTCTGAGTTTGTCAACTACCCTGCGCTCATTCTCCATCCACCCGAACTCTTTCAGCAGGGCTCTGGTATAGGCGGCGGGGTCATCCCATCTTTCCATCAGGATCTGCACGCTCCTCATGCCCGGGATGATGCCGTCTCCGGCCAGCGGCGCCACGCAGCCGATCGCCTCCCCCACGCCCCAAACCTCGCTATGGCCGTTGACGGTGACGAAGGGTTGGGAGTATCGAGGTGCCGTGAGGCGAATCCTGCCGGAACACGCGCAGAGTACGTTCATTCCTGACCTATGGTTCCCGACCCAGCCAAGCTCCTTCAGTATCCTTTGAGGATCGGACACGAGGCTGCCACAACCCACGTGATATTCGTTGCCGGAGAGGGGAAAGGACCAGGCATAGCCTATGCGTCCCAGTTTAATCCTATTCTCCAACGGAGCATCCGCCCGTATTCGGTACTGCGTACATGGCAAAATGGTGTCATCACGCAGCGGAGGCAAAAATGCCCGCGAAACACCTGTCGCATCGATGATCCGGTCGTACTGCGTCGCATCGGGCGGCGAATGAATTATCCGGGCATCTTGCAGCAGGTCTCTGATCAACGCCCGCTTGTCGATGCTCATCAGATCTGCCGTAATCCTCAATCCATCCATGATGAGGTGATTGAGGCGCTCCAGGATATACTTGGACGCGTCGAGTCCGGAAACCTTCACGAGTTCGGGGAACCCTCGTGAGGTGCCCCATGCGCATGGGCTTATCCCGCATGTTGTTCCGGTGTCCGTATCGAAGATATCGACAGTCTGTTTCTTTGCGTCCAGCAGTCTGTATAAGTAGGCGCCGGTGATACCGGCACCCATTATCGCTATCTTCACTCGCCGACTCCGCCCGGACTTTTCGATCATACAGAGAGTCGAAAGGGGATGGACCTATCCATCTTTCGGGTACACTTTAAGCATAAGGTTCTGTGCGTATCCTGTCAACGCCATTTATCCGGGAAAGCGCTGAGGTTAGCCAGGCACAGAGTTGATGGGCTACTCTTCAATTGCCACCGTCCTTTCTCTTTTCCGTTAGCCGACCCGACCACCTCTCTCCCGCTCGAATGTTGGATCACGCGGACTTGTTTTGACTGATCCCGTCGCCTCTCAAGCTGCGAATGTTTTTGCCGATCAGCTCCTTACGCGGGTGGCCGAAGATCGCACAGAGCGCGTTGTTCACAGACTCGATTACTCCATCGGGGTCAAGCATGTACACAGCTTCGGCGGCCTGCTCCACCGCGAGCGTCAACCGCGCCCGCTCCGCCTGGCCTTCTTGCTCTCCGTGCAGCCGACTCTCTATTCCGTCGTTTTGCCCTCAAAGTGTTCGTTGTCGGCCTCCGCCTCGGCGCGGGTTAAACGTTCCTTTGCGGGTGAAGATGGCGTTGTGACGGAAAATTTGGGATCGCCTATGAGAAGAACTCCGCCTACAAGTCAACGCCGTGCGATAACTCCCGAGCGTGGCGATTATGGATGGAAATGTTCGATGGAAAAGGCAGAGCCAATCGACTCTGCCTTCCATCTCCCCGACTAATGCTTACTTTCTATCTCCTCACCCCTGCCAAACCAATGAGACCGGATACCCCGCTCGATTTCAACGTGCCAGCCATCGGAGAGCGTTTTGAGAAACGCGACGATGGCAAGCTCCTCGCCGTGGTTCAGCCCAAGATTTCCCATTTCTGTTGCGTTGATGGTGGCAGCTACTTCTGGGGCTGGCCACCCCGCGCCGGGAACGTCCCTTGTGTTGTAGAAGTGAATAATCTCCTCTAGCGACTTGAAGTAGCCATTGTGCCCGTAAGCCTTCACGAACTTCTTGAATGGCCTCAAGTCCACATTGCGCAAGGTTGGGACCTTGAACTTGCCCCACTCAGGCCCCCAGACTGATTCCGGGTAGCCTGCGGCTTGGAGGAAGCCGCCCAGGCCAGGGTCGACCCAGTCCTCGCCGTCCGGGTTATACGGCATGTCGTAGAACGGGTTCATGGGGTTCTTGGGCACACCGAGGTTGTCGTAGGTGAAGTCGGTGAAGAGCGGCTCTACATGGCAGGCGGCGCACTTCCCCTTACCCCTGAAGAGCGACAGCCCCCGTTGCTCCTGGCCGGTTAACCTGGCTTGGCCTTTCAGCCAGTAATCGTACTTAGAAGTAAATGGGCTGACTTCTGTAGATCTCTCGTACGCTGCGATCGCACGGCCGATGCAGTCGTACAGCTTGGTAGAGTCGGTGCAGACCTCAAGGAAGAGATGCTTGTACCTCGATGCCAGCACTTTATTAATCACGACCTGCGCGCTGGCGTTGTTCTGCTCCGCGGGGTTCAGGAAGGGACCCAGGGCCTGTTCAGCCAGGGGGTCGCCGAGCGTCCAGCCCGTTGCCCTGCCATCCCAGAACATACCGCCGACCCACGTGGTTCCATCCTGGTGCAGAATAGGGCTATCGCCGGCATAGGCGGATGCAGGCGGTTTTCGATTCCCGAACCGGCCCGCGAAGGCACCTTCATAGACTGCCCCTAGGGCATTGATGGCCTCGTCAGGTCCTGTCCATCCGACATACCCTGCATGACAGGCCGAGCAGGACTGGCCTCTGGGAGTTGAGAGATTTGTGTCATTGAACAAAAACTTTCCTAACTGCTCTTGCGGTGTTGGCTGCTCTTGCGGTGTTATTTTTGAATTGCCCCAAGCAGAGACAATCCACAAGACTCCAACGACTAACACTACTGAAAGCATACCGACAATTTTCTTGTGCATCATCAAGTCCTCCTTCTCATTCAAAAAAGTCGAACGGTTATACTGCCTCTAGACGGCCGATGTTGTACCTGCGCCAGGCTGCAAAAATATGAGTTTTGGCTTACTGCTGAGAATGAGCGCCTCCTAAGGGAACATCTTTACCCCTTAGAAGGCGAGTGCAAGAAATTTGACGCGCCACCAAGTCATGGTGAACCCACTCGTTGTCTTTGTGCTAATACTTTTGATTTTAAAACCATTATATGACACGTTCTCCCTTTGTCAAGTGGAATTAGGTATGTCCACTGTTTTAATAATTAACAAATTGTCTCGTCCGGATGGTCAAAATTACCAAGCGAAATGCAGCGCGTAAAAGATAACCTAGAGAAGCGCGATTACAGGAAGTTCTAGATTCCTCCTTCTCTGTCGAGGGCCAC
>JADGQN010000412.1 GCA_017881765.1 Syntrophobacterales bacterium
AGTCGTTCATAAAATACCTCCAGTTCGTGTGACTGCACGTACCGCAGATTGCTCTCGAAGTACCCCGATTGTCTTCTGACTATGTTCGATTAGTGGAACGCGACGCGTCTGCAGTGAAATACCGTGGGCTTGTCGGTGCAAATCTATTGGATCCTTCGTGGCCCAAAATAGAGTAAGACCTTGGTAGGGCTGGCCGGATGTGACGTATGGGTCTGTTACGTCTCGATCAGCGCGCTGCACCCTCTCGGATCCCCCCCCGCGCAATCTATTCGGTTTTCCAACAGTTTTGTTTCCGGTACAGCTTCATTATGCCTCCCAGCACCAAAACCTGTCAACAAGAATTTTTTTGGGGACCACAGCGAACTAACTGACAAAGCTTTTTCGGAGGTGAAAACCCCCTTTTGGTAACAAGTTGGCTATCGTCCGTAACGAGGTTGTCCACACACAATATAGCAGGTCCGTGAATCTCAGAAAAGGCTTACCCTTGGAACCTGGAATAAAAGTGGATTTTCTCAAAATAAGATCATGCACACATTCTCTAACGGAGATTGAGCCCACCTGTACTTTGTAAGTCAGCTGGCCTCAAGTGTTGCGGTTATCATGTGTCGTGTGTGATCCCTTCCTTCCTTTAATCGAGTTTTTCTTCGCACTCAGCTCCATGCGAGAGTTCTCCCGGTAATTGTCAATGCACATGTTGTTTATGGGGCCAGAGATCAGCCTCAATCTCCTTGTACAAATCCATTCTCACTGTGGTATCATGGATAGACCAACCGTACCGGTATTCCTGTGTGTCCTACGGCGTCTCTTTCGTAAATGAAACGCCATCCATTATGGTCCGGGGGAGACGCTAGTTGAAGAAGCATCAACCTGAGGCTTCCGAAGGCCGCAGCAACAGCAAATCCAGATCAGGACGAAAATCGAACGCACACCGCGAGCAGGCTGAAAAACTGCTTTCTGAAAAGAAGACCGCAATGCCGCGGCGGGATGCCCAGCAGGTGACGCACGAGGAGATCGGGCTGGAGGTGCAAAATGAGGAACTCCGCCGGGCCCAGGATACAATAATCGCCTTGCAGCAAAGATATGCCGATCTATACGATTTTGCGCCAGTAGGCTATTTTATGTTTGACGGTAGGGAGCTCATTACCGAAGTGAATCTTACCGGAGCTTCGCTGCTGGGTGTTGAAAGAGATCAGCTAAAGGGCGAGCCATTCTCATTGTCCGTGGCAGCGGAATCGCGGGACGCCTTTCACCGGCATCACAGGGACGTCTCGCAAACAGGCACGCCGGACACCTGTGAGTTGCAGCTGACCAGGAAAGATGGTACGGCCTTTTACGCCTCGCTACAAAGCGTGCCGGTGCGGGATGCAAAGGGGAATCTCACCGGTGTCAGGTCAGCCATAAGCGACATCACGGAACAGAAACGCATCGAGGACGAGCTCCGCCAAGCTCGCAAGATGGAAGCGATTGGCAACCTCGCCGGCGGCATCGCCCATGACTTCAACAACATTTTGGCAGACATCATCGGTTTTACGGAGCTCGCGATCGACAATGCACCGGAA
This sequence comes from Syntrophobacterales bacterium, assembly GCA_017881765.1. Lineage (GTDB taxonomy): Bacteria > Desulfobacterota > Syntrophorhabdia > Syntrophorhabdales > WCHB1-27 > JADGQN01. The sequence goes on from JADGQN010000412.1 coordinate 1,560, forward strand.
GGAAGCCTGATCGAACGGAACATGAACCGCGTGCTGAAGGCCGGCAGCAGGGGGAGAGACCTGGTGAGGCAGATCCTTACCTTCAACTACAAAAACGACCTGAAGAGAGAACCGCTTCACCTGACCCCCGTCGTTATCGAAACGGTTAAGCTGCTCAAGACATCCCTTCCTGACAACGTCACCATGGTGCTCCATACGCCTGTCACCTCCGATGAGGTCCTTGCCGAATCCGCGGAAATCAGGCAGCTGCTCATGAATCTCGGCACTAATGCAGCCAAGGCCATGAGGGAGCATGGCGGCCATCTTGAGATCGCACTCAAGGATATTGAGTTCTATCCCGACAGCCATCCACCCCATCCGGACCTCGCACCAGGGCCGTACGTTGAGATCTCGGTAAAGGACACCGGGTGCGGGATGGATGCCGCAACCAGGAACGGGATATTCGAGCCTTTCTTTACCACAAAAGAACGGGGCCAGGGGACGGGCCTTGGCCTCGCCCTGGTCCGTGGCATCGCAGAAAGGCTTCGGGGAGCCGTTACGGTATCGAGCGAGGTAGGCCAGGGAACCCTGTTCACCACATTCCTGCCGAAGGTTAGTCGGGGGCAGAAAGCTCAGCCGGAGATGGCAGGGGAGGTCCCCGGCGGGAAGGAGAGGATTCTTGTTGTCGATGACGAGGAGTCTTTCGTTGAGATTGCTGCTGAGATGCTTGGACGTTTGGGATATGAGGTTGTTACGACAACGGAGAGCGGTGAGGCGCTCAGAATCTTTTCGGAACAGCCCGAGAGGTTTCATCTTGTCATCACCGACCAGATGATGCCGGATATGACAGGGCGTCAACTGGCACGAAAACTTATCGCTCTTCGCCCTGATATCCCGATAATTCTTGCCACTGGGTTCAGTTACGCGGTCGATGCCAGCGCTGCCCAGACGGCCGGCATCCGAGCTTTTGTCATGAAACCCCTTACAAAGGAAGAGCTGGCACGCACGGTGCGGAAGGTACTGGACGACACGCAGGCACGCTGAAGAACCTGCTGAACCATCCCAAGACCAACCACAGGTCCACAGGTAAAGCTTTCTCTCCATTATCGTCGGTCTGCGGCCGTCTTCCCGGCTTTACACTTTGCATCCGCAATGCGCAATTCTCTTCGCCATAGGTCCATCGAAGATTAGCAGGTAAAAGAAGGGAGGTGGTCCAAAGAGCTGACGGCAAAGGCCTTCTGGTGAGCATCACTCTATTTTTGAATAATGCAACTCAACCTCTGATTTTCCGTGATTTCGGCCCGACTCTACTTTAAAGCCCCCGAGTCCATCATTTGTCGAAAACGCTGTATTTTAGGGATTCACTGTGCATGACTTTATTTTATTTCTATACTAATAATCAAAGAAGGCAACCTTCTGCTCACCGCTCATGCCCTTGACCCTTGGCTCTATTATTCCTCTACCAGGTCTGCTTCCGCATTGAGCGTGAGATAGGCATGCTTGCCGACCATAAACCCGCCCTGTTCCAATTCCATGTTCGACAGCATGCCGAAATCTTCGCGGTTTACTCGGGTTGTGGCCTGGAAGCCGAAGGTAGTATACATCCGGTCATCATCCTGGAAATGTGAAGGTCCTGCGTAGCGCACATCCAGGGTCGCCGGGCGAGTCACGCCATGAATGGTCAGGTCCCCATGCGCCAGACAGTGATCGAGGCCCGCGCCTTCCACACGGCTGCTCTTGAACGTGATCTTCGGATATTTTTCGGCATCGAAGTACTTAGGGCTCCGAAGGTCATCGTCACGTTTCTCCACGCCGGTGCAAATGCTGGCAACCTCTATCTCGGCCTCCACTGAAGATTCAGCTATTTTCAGCGGATCGAAGTAGAGCGTCCCCGATACTTTGCTGAAATGGCCGCTCACCCACGTCACCATCATGTGACGGATGGTGAATTCAGCAGCGGTGTGATCAGGATCAAGCACGAATTTAGCCATACATCCTCCTTTACGACCGTCGCACGGCTGTGCGACTAGGACGTCCGCTTCGCTAGGAAGTCCGCGCGGAGCGCTGGGACGACCGCTTCGCTAGGACGCATTACAAAAAGCACTTTCCGCTGTACGTCAATGTTTCTATCTTCCCTCTTCCCAGTCGCACAACGTGCGACGGTCATCCTAGTCACGCTATGCGTGACGGTCGTCCTAGCGGTAGCGTAGCATCCTGTAAGGAAGCGGACGTCCTACGTCCTAGCGGAGCGGTCGGCGTTCACCCGCCCTTTCCCTCGCCGTCCGCTCAGCCTTTGCGTGGCCACATAGAAGACCGGCACAAAGGGAATAGCCAGAAGCGTGGATGCGATCATGCCTCCGAAGACCACGGTGCCGATTGCCCGCTGGCCCGTAGCGCCGGCGCCGCTGGCGATCAGCAAAGGGGCTACTCCCAGAATGAAAGCAAGGGAGGTCATCATGATCGGGCGAAAACGTCGACTGGTGGCCTCGACGGCTGCTTCGGCCACGGACATGCCTTGCCGTTGAAGGTCACGCGCGAACTCTACGATCAGGATAGCGTTCTTACTGGCAAGGGCGATCATCAGCACCAGGCCTATCTCCGTGTAGAGGTTGTTGTCAAGGCCTCTAATGAAAAGACCCATAAGGACCCCCACCAGCGCCATGGGCACCACAAGAATAACGGCGGCGGGAGAGGTCCAACTCTCATACAGCGCTGCCAGCACCATGAAAACCAGGATAATGGACATGGCGTGGATGAAGTATGCCTGGTTGCCCACCC
>JADGQN010000413.1 GCA_017881765.1 Syntrophobacterales bacterium
CCTTGCCATCTCATGAAACGAAGGAGACAGGTACGATCCCACCCGTCCCCTTCGTATCGCTGTAACCCTCGCTACTGAACGTTGAAGGTAATTGTGTTAGTCGTCTTCCCGTCCGCGGTGAGCACGATGTTCACCTCGCCACGCCCCGCCAGGCTGGTCGGCACGCGGACATTGATCTGGTCGAGCCCTACGTAGTAAGTGCCTTGCGCTCCTGCATAAAGCACCTCCGCCTGGATACCGCCAAGAGTAACGGTGACGGCCTGGAGAGAGCTACGGTAACGGATTCCCGTGCCGTACAGGATCAGAAAGACTTGGTCGCCTGGCGCACTTACGGAGATGGGGATGCTCACCCACTTCGCCGTGGCCGTGTCATAGCGTGCCAAGGCTTCCCAACTCGCTGTGCCATCTGCTTTAATCCGGAGGATATTGGCAGCGGCAACCCCCTTCCCGTCCGCATTCTGAGAGAAGAGTCCGGGCGCCACCGAGGCGATCTGTATAGATCCCGTCGATACCGCTCCCTGTCCGTTCGTAACCGAGACATTCGCAGTGCCCAGAGCCGTACCAGGTGGAATCAGGAAGTTCACCTGGCTGGGCGACGCATAGAAAACGTATCCGTCCCGCGCAATTCCGGCACTATCCATAACGCTGACTCTCGTGTTCGTATCGCCCGTTGTTATGGCAAGATTGCTACCAAATGCAGTAGCAATCGATTCGGGTGCGACCGCGGATCCATCGTAGCTGGCACCGGACACGATGGTCACTTTTACCCCTCCTATCCCGGTCTGCGCGATCGTCTCATAGCCGAACTGGGTAGCGCTCGTCAGCTCCGAGTATGCGATGCGGAAGTAGCCCTGTTCTCCCCAACCCGTGCCCCAGCTATTCTTGACGATGAAGTACTGGCCGGCGTCGTTGTAGCCGACGAGGATGATGGCATGGTAGCCGGCCAGGTAACCCGAGGTGTACTTATAGATACCGCTCACGTAATTGTAGAAATCGGAGTAGACCGCCATGGTAATAGCGAGCGGCCCATGGGTGTACAGCCCGTTCTTGAGCGCATTAACGGTGGGGGTGGTGCCATAGGGGACCACCCAGCTCCAGTCCTGGATCTTACAGACAGATGCATACCAGTTAGAGCAGGCCAAGCTGCAGGTCCCGTCCGTTCCCGTGTACGGGTAGCAGGATTCAAGCGGCAGACCCGTGTCGCGGATGTAGTTGGAAGCCTCGTCTATGTAACCACCCGCGCAACTGCCCGCGCCGCTGCAAGAGACCAGCAGCTGCTCCGACAGATTGAGATCGGTATTCGGTGTCGCGCTCGCAATCAGGGTAGCTGATTCAGCCGTACCCGTCGCCGAAAATGCCCAGCAGCTCCCGCAACTGCCCTGGTCCTTAATAGGGGTGACGTAGTTCCCGCCGTTATTACGCCAGTCCAGACTGGCAGGCAGCGATACCCCCGGTGCAGGAGCGGCAAGCACCTTGCCGCCAGGGGCAGAGGCGTGTCTGAGCAACCCGAGCCGACGCGCCTGCTCCGCGGGAGAGAGCCTCGACATCGATGTCTCACCCGCTACCCACTTTCCCCCTGTTGCCTGGATCGTCGCATTGAGCGCGGCCACGTCCGCGCTCTGCGCGGCCGATCCGAATGAAAAGACCATTAACGCGATGAACATGAGCAAAAATAGAACGCCTTTACCCTTCATTTCCCCCTCCTTTGACTTTGAAAGATCATCCACGTGGGGGTAGGACAGAACACCTCCCCGTGGTCTCACGCCCCCTGCCGCATGTAATTACTTCTGTGTACCAGGAGCCAAACCGAAGTCAATTAGCTCTTTGGGCCAAATTGTTCAGCCCTTCGTATTAAATCGTTGGTCTTAAGACTTGTGGAGGATCGAAAAAAGAAACTGTCGTGCGGAATTACTTGATATTCAGAATGACTGAGAACTGGCCCTCGGCTTTTTCGGGTCCTTCCCAGACCCGGTAATACTTCATGATGAGTTCAGTCCTGCCCGGCTCTTTTGCCTTAAAGCGCCAAACCCCTCTCGTGGGGCCACCAACCAGCTTTTTATCTGAAGGGACAGGCTTCGTCTCCTCAGAAACAAGCTCCGCGCGTGTTTTGTCCAGGGTGGTCACATACCACCAGTAGCCTGTTCCACCGCTTCCGCTCAGTTCTATCTGGATAACATCTCCGGACTTGATATCCACTTCTCGTCCGCTATCCTCTTTCTGGAGAATGACCACGTTTCCGTCCTCTCCTGCCCGGCTGCCGGAGCCCATAGCGTGAACGCAGGCTGCGAGCCAGAGTGAAACGCCGGCTAACACAGACAGGCAGAGACAGAGTGTAACTCTTCCGCATTGAGTCTTCATAGTAATAATTATCTCACATTTTTTCTGCCATGACTACATAATTTAGACGGAGGCGACCAACCCATTGACCGGCTTGCCCACGTATGCTATCTTCAACAGCATAGAGCATGTAACAAAAGCGCCAGTCAGCACACCTTTAAAGGAGGGTTCCATGTCCACCATTTATGAAGTCTTCGCGCGTGAGGTGCTGGATAGCAGGGGAAATCCAACCGTTGAGGTTGAGGTGGTGCTCGAAAGCGGGGAGATGGGACGAGCCATCGTGCCCTCAGGAGCATCCACCGGCGAGAGGGAAGCGCTCGAACTAAGAGACAATGACGCAACGCGTTACAAAGGCAAGGGCGTGACGAACGCGGTTAAGAATGTGAACGACATCATAGCGAAGGAAGTCGAAGGGCTTGACGTCGCCGAGCAGGCTTATATCGATGATTTGATGATCAAACTGGATTGTACCGAGAACAAGAGCAAGCTCGGGGCGAATGCGATTCTTGGCGTCTCCATGGCCGTGGCAAGGGCAGCAGCGGAATACTTCGGCATGCCGCTCTACCAGTACCTTGGAGGCGTGCGCGCACGGGAATTGCCGGTTCCTCTTATGAATGTGATCAACGGTGGAGCGCACGCCCAGAATCCCCTCGACGTCCAGGAATTCATGATCGTGCCCGCGGGCGCCGATTGTTTTAAAGAGGCGTTGCGCATGGGCGCTGAGGTATTCCACTCACTGAAGGCCGTGCTTAAAGAGAAGGGTCATGTGACGGGCGTGGGGGATGAGGGCGGATTCGCACCCCAGATCGCTTCAACAAAAGAGGCGCTCGACCTGCTCCTCATTGCGATCGAAAAGGCAGGCTACAAGCCGGGGCAGGACATCTTGCTCGCCCTGGACGTGGCGGCAAGTGAACTCTTCAAAGCACGCAAATATAAGATAGACGGCAAAACGTTGAAGCCCGAAGAGCTCATCACCTTTTATCAGTCGCTTATGAAAAATTATCCGATCATCTCTATCGAAGATGGCCTGGCGGAAGGCGATTGGGAAGGCTGGCAGCTGATCACCAAAAAGTGCTCCTCGAAGATTCAGATCGTGGGGGACGATATTTTTGTCACAAACCCCAAGATACTAATGGAAGGCATCAAGAAGGGGGTTGCGAACAGTATCCTGATAAAACTGAATCAGATCGGTACCGTGACCGAGACGCTGACAACCATCGAGATCGCCAAGAGGGCGGGCTACACCTGCGTCATCTCCCACAGGTCAGGTGAAACCGAGGATACCTTCATAGCAGACCTGGCCGTGGCAACAAACGCAGGCCAAATCAAGACGGGCTCTGCTTCCCGGAGCGAGCGGATTGCCAAATATAACCAGCTGCTGCGAATTGAGGAAGAGCTCGGAGAGACCGCCATATTTGGCGGCAAAGAGGTCTTCTATAGCATACGGTGACAGCGATGGCGCGTCCTCTTAAATGCGGTAAGGGGGCTATCCCCCTCGACCTGCCTAAGAACTGGCAGACCCGATTCCTGGAACCTCTCCATCCGCCGCACCGGCCTCTGGAGGACGCACTCACCGCAGCCCTTTCCGCTCCAGTCGGTGAAAAACCACTGCAGGAATGGCTGCCGGGCCGGGATATACTTCTCATCGTTCCGGACACAACGCGATACATGGGTGCGGAATTCCTTCTCCCCTTACTCAGTGAGAAATACCTTAAAGATTGTAATGTCGAGATCCTCTTCGCCCTTGGGAACCATCGAAAACAGACAGAAGCGGAAAAAAGAAGCATCGTTTCCGATAGCATGTACGAGCAAGTGCCATGCCTTGACCACGACTGCTTTGACGCATCGGGACTAACGTCGCTGGGCCGCACACCGTCCGGCCTGGAGATACGCGTAAACTCGACCCTCCTCAAGAAAAAGGGAGCGATCCTTTTGGGATCGATAAGCTTCCATTATCTCGCGGG
>JADGQN010000414.1 GCA_017881765.1 Syntrophobacterales bacterium
ACCCCGAGAGCGGTGTCGGTTTCCCAAGTATTGTCAAGCTGGCTGAAGCCTACGGGTTACCCTCCGAGGTGATCGACGAGCATGCCTCCATGAAAGAAAAAATAGAACAGATTCTGGCGAAACCAGGCCCTGTGGTCTGTGACGTACGTCTCTCGCCCACACAAGTCTTCAGCCCGCGTGTGGCGTCCGAAAGGAAGCCCGACGGAAGGATTGTTTCCAAGCCCCTTGAGGACATGTATCCCTTTTTGCCGCGGACCGAGTTTCAGAGCAACATGCTCATCAAACCCATGGAAGAATAGTGTGCAGGAGGTTAGTCATGAACAGAGTTGAAGAAAGGATGGTTGACATTTTGAAGGAGCTGAAGGGGGTATACGGCGCCTTGAGCATAAGAGCCGAATTTGAGGCCGAGGGCACTAAACTTGAAGAGCTCCTCCGGCTCAAGGAGATCTGCATGGTGGCCGGCGTTGGTTTAACGCTGAAAATCGGCGGATGCGAATCGATAAGGGACATGCTCGAAGCAAGAGTGGTCGGCGTCGACTACCTCGTTGCTCCGATGGTGGAGTCGGCTTATGCGCTCCGGAAATACCTCCAAGCCGTGGCCAAGGTATTTCCTCCCGACGAAAAGGACGAGATCGAAATCCTCTGCAATATTGAGACGGAAACCGCCTGCAAGAACCTTCCTGAAATGCTCACCATCCCTGAAATAGAAACGCTCCAGGGCATCGTGATCGAGAGAGTTGATCTCTGCTTTTCGCTCGGCCTCGATGAAACCGCCATCGATAACAAGGAGGTGAACCGTATCGTTCTCGATATCATAAGCGCTGCAAAAAAGAAGAACAAGAAGCTCGTGTGCACTGTGGGCGGAGGCGTCTCAGCCCATTCGCTGCCTTTTTTCGAAAGCATCCCGGAAGGATACCTCGACCGGTATGAAACGCGTAAGGTCTCTTTCAGCTGGCCCGACGCCAAGAATGGCCGTGACAAGGCGATATTGAAAGCCTTGGGTTTCGAGGTGCTCTGGTTAAGAAACAAGCTCAGCTACTACAACAACATTTCGGCGTCGGACAGCCAGCGGATGCAGCTTATTGAGCAGCGCTATTGGAAAGCGATAGACAGCCTGATATAAACAGAGATGGAGGGAGCGGATAATGAATCTGACCGAGAAAAAGATGGTCGACCTCTTGAAACAACTGAAGCAGGAGTATGCGGTAGCGGGTGTCAAAGCGGAATTCGAAGCAGAAGGCACGCGCACGGAGGAATTGATGAGACTCAAAGAGATCTGTCTGGCCTCACAGGTATCTTTGACGCTCAAAATAGGTGGGTGTGAGGCCGTGCGGGACATGTATGACGCGCGCTCAATAGGCGTCAACCATATGGTCGCGCCTATGGTAGAAACGCCTTTTTCACTGAAGAAATATCTCAGAGCTGTCAACCTTGCCTTTCCAAAGGACGAGCAAGAAAAGGTCGAGTTCCTTATAAATGTTGAAACCATGCTGGCTACGCAGATGTTCTCCGAGATGTTGAAGATACCGGAGATAGGGCAGTTGGACGGCATTGTTCTGGGAAGGGTCGATCTTGTCGGATCAATGGGTCTCGACAGAAAAGCGTGCAATAGTGAACGTGTCTTCAATATAACAAAGGAGATTTTGGAGAAGGCCAAGAACAAGAACATGACCTGTGTGGTCGGCGGGGCTATCGCTGTAGATGCCCTACCCTTCCTGAGAGAATTGCCCAAAGGTTCCATGGACAGATATGAAACGAGAAAGGTCTGCTTTTCATGCCCTGACGCACTCGGCAAGCAGGCGGAGAAAGGGATAGAGACGGCGGTCGGATTTGAGCTGCTGTGGCTGAAGAACAAGAGGGACTACTACGCTTCAATCTCGTCGGAAGATGAACAGCGGATCACGATGCTCGAACTCAGACAGGCACAAAAAAAGAATTAAGCAGAGCAGGAGGCTTCACATAAAAGACCGTACGGCAGTTGTAACAGGCGCATCCAGAGGCATCGGCCTCGCAATTACAGAGCGCCTGAATTATTACGGGGCAAAGGTCATCACTCCCCTGCGATCCGAACTGGACTTGCTCTCCAATGAGTCCGTCGATAAATACCTGGCCTCCCTGAAAGAGCCGGTGGACATCCTGATTAATAACGCGGGAGTTAACAACATCGCGGCCTGCGAAAGTGTGACGGATGAGAATTTGCAGGAAACCCTCCAGGTGAACCTCGTAGCGCCTTTTCGCCTTGCCAGGGCACTCACCCCTCTCATGGCAAAGAGGGGCTACGGCAGGATCGTAAATATAAGCTCCATATGGAGCGTTGTGTCGAAGGGTGGACGACTCCCGTACTCCATGAGCAAGTCGGGACTCAGCGGACTGACCAGGACACTCGCCGTGGAGGTCGCCCGGTTCAATGTCCTGGTCAATGGCTTAGCACCCGGATTCGTGAACACCGAACTCACCAGCCAGAACAATACCGAGAAAGACCTCGCAGCGATTCGCGCCATGATCCCCACAGGCCGCTTGGCCGAACCCGAGGAAATAGCGGAGGTCGTCTCTTTCCTCTGCTCTGCAAAAAACAGTTATATTACCGGGCAAACAATTGTCGTCGACGGAGGGTTTTCAATCCAGTGATCAAACTCAAGTCAAGCATCCGGGACTATTACGTTCATTTTGAAGAAACGGCCGAGTTCGTCGGTGGTTTTTCCTCAATTCCAGAGCACTGCTACGTAGTAGATCAGAACGTCTGGCGGCTCTACTCGGATACATTGCTCAAGACAATCGACCCGGAAAATGTTCTCTTGCTTCAGGCAGAAGAGGAACGTAAGTCGCTTGAGACCGTGCTAGAGGTTTACAATTATCTTATAAAGCGCAGTGCGAAGCGAAACATGACACTCATATCGATCGGGGGAGGAATTATCCAGGATATCACGGGCTTCGCCTGCAACACCCTCTATAGAGGCATAAACTGGATATTTGTCCCCACGACGCTTCTCGCCCAGGCTGACAGCTGCATCGGCAGCAAGACCTCGCTTAACTATCTCCACAACAAAAACCTGATCGGCTCATTTTATCCGCCTTCTCACGTGCACATTTATACCCCCTTTCTGGCCACCCTTGAAAACGACTACTTTTTCAGCGGAATGGGAGAGGTGGTTAAACTCGCTATCGTCGGTGGAGAGAGCACAATGCAGGAGATGGTCGACCTGCTTCCTGCAGCACTGGAGCGTGCTCCCGAGACCCTGGCTGCCTGCGTGAACCGATCGCTGGCAATAAAACAGGGCTATATTGCTGGCGACGAGTTCGACACAGGAAGACGCAACATGCTCAATTTCGGCCACTGCTTCGGACACGCCCTCGAGTCCACGTCTAATTTCCAAATACCACACGGACAGGCGGTGGTGATAGGGATCATGCTCGCCAATATCGTGGCTCGCGAAAGAGGCCTCTTGTCGGACAACGTCTGCGCGTTTATGCTGGAGAAGCTCCTTCTTCCCGGCCTGGCAGTGAGGCCGAAGTCCCGAGATCTCGACCCCGGCGCGGTCATCGCAGGAATGCAGAAAGATAAGAAGAGGGTCGGCGAGGGGCTTGCTCTGATCATGGCGAAGGATCTCTGCGAGATGGTCAAGGTGACAGACCTCAAGCCGTCTGAGGTTTCAAGGGCCATTGCGGAGATTCGTGAGCTGTTTGGCGTGACCTGAGGCGGAAGTCTTCACTCGCACACGGACAGATCGATCTCCCGGCTTGGGCAGACAGTATAGACTGAACATGGATAGAGTCCGAGAAGCCGTGAAGCTGCTGAGGTCATGCGTGGCCGATCCGCACAAAGGACTGCCGGAGGACCTGTTCCTCCTGGTTACCCAGCTGACCCCCATGGTCAATGTCGATCTGCTGATCCAGGAAAAGAAACGGGGAACGTTGCTGTCCTGGCGAGACGACCAATACTACGAACCGGGCTGGCATGTTCCGGGCGGTATCGTGCGTTTCAAAGAAAGAATGGAAGAGAGGGTGAGAGCCGTGGCGCGAGATGAATTGGGGGCCACGGTGAAGTTTAACCCCATCCCCATCACCGTTCGGGAAGTTATCCGTCCTGATCGGGAAACGAGGGGCCATTTCGTTTCCATGCTTTTTCGCTGCGCCCTCAGCTCACCTCCCGAAGAACAGTATGCATACCGATCAGGAGAACCGAGACCGGGAGAATGGGCCTGGCACGCCAGGTGCCCTAAAAATATCATCCAGGTGCATGAGATGTACCGCGGATTCATTGACGGGCGTTGATCAGACCTCGCTAGCAGCA
>JADGQN010000415.1 GCA_017881765.1 Syntrophobacterales bacterium
CGTGGACGAAATCTTCGGCCTGCGGAGCGTTCTTGAAGGGTACGCGGGCTTCCTGGCCGCCTCACGGATAACCCAGGAAGAGCTGAAGAGCCTCAAGGAGATTGTCAGACAGGAGGAGGCATGTCTAAAGAACATGGATGCGGAGGAGTTCATAGAGCTTGATACTGCATTCCACGACGTGCTCCATAGGGCCGCCAAGAACGCACGTCTTTATGCGCTCCTCCAAGGCCTCAGGGACTACATGTACCGCTACCGGGTAATCATCCTCCGTTATCATGCAAACCCCGGCGTGGCCGTCGAGGACCACAAGAAAATGGTGCAATGTATGAAGGCACGAAATGCGCGGCAGGTCGAAACGCTGATACGGAGGCATATGAACCGGGGCAAGAAGCTGATAGAGAGAAGACTGCAACAAGTAATCTAGTAACTCCTCTTTGTTCCGCGAAGGCAAGGTTGACGACAGTGTGAGGCCTGGCAGGTGCAAGAGATCTAGAACCCCGGGCCACGAGTGGATGCATGAAGACGAATTGGTAAGAGGCGGGTCATCCAGGAAGAGTCTGCATAGCATGAAACACGTCGCGGGCATGGTCGTCGACGTGACTCATAATGACCGTATAGTCGGATGGATCATGCGAACGATAGTGACCCATGCGTGAGTGAAGCAGGATTCTCAGCTCGTCCTCACTGAGGCCCTTCATCTGCTTGATAAGTTGATCGACCTTGACGGTGAGGCCATCGCCTTCCGACTCCCTTATTCTTAAAGCCCGAAAAAAACCGTCCGTCGCTGCCTCAACAGCAGAGGCGTCCGCCCACGTGCTCTCGCCCATGCCTTCGTATTTGTCCAGACGCATTTTGAGGATTGTTTCAAGGAAGAAAAGGATGAGGGCGTGTACAGGGTCGATCTCAGGGTTCTGCTCCTGGAGGGCGATGGGTTCATAGCCCCGCGCCGTGACCAGCCTGACATCGACTGCTCCCGCGGCTGTCTTGACGACAAAATCGCCGGCTCCGTGGTGCCAGGGAAAAATACGGTGGTAGGTCTTCGTGTCATAATAGGAGGTCAGAATTGTTGCTGCCTGGCTGATGATCTCGCAGGTTTCCTGTTCTGACATGAATCGGTAACCGCTTTCCATATCCCAGACGATGGTGCGTTCTCTGCCCGCTTCGTCGCGTGAAAAGTGCCACTCGTGATAGTTCTCAAACCATTCGGAGAGGGTCATTAGAAGCGTCTCTGACCCTTCGGATGTCCGTATCTGCACTTCGTGCTTGCAATAGACCTGCGGCAGATAAGGCAAGCCGGCCCGAGCACTTAGTCGCTGCAGGAGGTCAAATTCGCGGTCAAGAGCTTTTTTCGATTCATCGGTTACGGCCGCACTCACCGTAAGTCTCATCCGCTGTGCTCCGGTGACAATCTCTGCGCTGGAGATGTGATAGAGCGTGCCATACTTTTCATAGCGGATGGTGATGGTATCAACCTCAGCCATTGCTACATTCCGTTTCCACAGGCGACAGAGCAAAGTGGTGAGGGATTGGCCGTCGTCCCGTAAGATAAGGTCCCTGATCACCAGAAAATAGTTACCCAGGGTCATGAAGGGATGGTTCTGGAAGGGGCGTACGATGAAGGGACGCGCAAGGGTGGCATCGTCGACGATGACGTCCCCGTGAGAAGATGAGAAGGCGTACAACGTTTTCATATCGAACTAGTCATGCTCACCATGGATGATGAAGAACCTGTCCGCCCCCTCTCCCTAACCCTCCCCCTCGGAGGGGGGAGGGGACAGGTGGGGGTGACCGATTATTTTACAGCATTTTGGAAGAGTTCACACGAGGTTTTGCGCAGCCTCTCTTTGCGCACCCCGGTCACCACGCTCCGGGCTATCTGGCATACGCGGTCGGTCAGTTGTCATGGTTCTTCTGCCACTTGGCCCCTGGACCCCGGTTCGGGTTGTGCTGCATCCCTCGACCCTTGACCCGTGCCCCTTGATAGCGATAGCGCCAGCGCTAGCGAAGCATCCTGTGTGGAAGCATCCTGCAAGAACCCTCTCTTGCCGGTTCGCGTTGCAATTTTGTTCGCGGCTCTGTAGAATAGCGCTGGTAATCACTAAGCAGTCTGGTTGGAGGAGGCAATGAAATTAAAGATCGGTGTTATGGGATCAGCGACCGGCTTTCTATCGAAGGCGCAGAGGAACCTTGCATACGAACTGGGCCGGGCCATAGCAGAAAACGACTGTGTCACCATTACGGGCGCATGCCCCGGGTTGCCCCTTGAGGCGGCGAAAGGAGCGGCGGGGGCCGGAGGCCTGGTGGTCGGGATATCGCCGGCCCTGAGCGAGTGGGAACATATCCATAAGTACGATTCTCCTGTCGAGTGCCATGACGTTCTGATATATACGGGGAGCGGGCTTATGGGCAGAGAGGTAGTCAACATCCGAAGTTCCGACGTTGTCGTAATCATCGGCGGCCGCTCGGGTACGCTGGGAGAGTTCTCCATCGCTTATGACGAGGGGAAATTGATCGGTGTTGTTCTTGGGAGTGGCGGCATCACCTCTGAAATAGAAACTATTGTTCGTATCGTACGGAAGAAGACGGGCGCGAGGGTAATATACGGCAATGACCCCCACCAACTCATTAGAAGGCTCATCAGGTGTTTTAGCCGGGCCCCCCAGAAACACGCCAGTGTGCATGAAGAAATGCAGCCGGCTGTGAAGACATTCTCAAGAAAGTGATGACGTCACATATGCCTCAAGGCACATCGAATAAGGTTGACGGTGCCGATGAAGCGGGCTTGAAGGAGAAGTATCTTCACAGCCAGGGCGCAGCGCTTTATGATGAGGGGCGTTTTGACGAGGCGATTGATTTTTTCGAAAGGGCTATCGCGCTTGATGATCAGTCGTATACGCACTACCATCTATGCCTCACCTATGTAGAGAAGAAGGATTTTGACAAAGCCCTCCGCGAAATCAACAGGGCCATAGAGCTCAATCCTTCCGTCGCCAAGTATTATCACAGGCGAAGTCAGATATGGCAATCCCGGGGCGATCGTGCACGGGCCGACGAGGACCGCGACAGGGCAATAGAGCTCGACGGGAATTACGCGCACGTCCAGCGGATCAGATCAAGCTATGGCACCGTCGAGCAAGCATTCTCAAATGGCGAAATGCTGGAATGGTGCAGCACCGTGAGGCCGAAGGGTGAGGAACTGAGCAGCGTCGTGCGAGACCTCGGGAAGTCTTTGGGAGAGGAGCGCCAGGCCCTTGAAGCCGCATCGTGTGCTTTGCCCTGTCCTGCCTACTGCTGCCACTTCAGCGGTGAAACCATCCGGCACGGTGTCCATATCGGGGCCTGGAAGCTCTCCGCGATACGCAGCTTGCTGAAGGAGAAGCAGCTTCGTGAAACCGATTTTTTAGGGAGGATATCATTCACCGGGGAGGAACACTTCGTAAGGCTCATACCGCCGCACTACGTGGTGAAGGAGCGTGGTGAGGCATTTGTTTACTATCCCAAAAGGGGCGGGAAAGCGTTGGGCAAAGCCCTGCTGCAAGATCTGCCAAAGGCGAAGGAGTATCAGGAACTGTTGTGGATAAACGAAAAGTCAAAGGCCTGCGCTTTCCTGTACGCGGGTAAGTGCATGATCCACGACCTCGGCGGTGAGCCCGGTCTTCCTGCGTGTAAGGAGTTTCTCTGCATGACGGGTTTTGTATTTGCCGTGCTCGACCACCTCGGGATGGTCGAGGGGTCTCAACTCCGGACGCGCAGCATGGCTGAACTGAATCGGCTCGCCGTAAAAGCGGTGCTGATTATTGGCGAGACCCTGTATGATGAGCGCCTCACTCGATTGAGAACTGCAGGATACGAGGCCCTCAAGGCTGCCGTGGAAGCGGATGTCGGGGATGCGTCTCGCGAAGTCGACCGCTGCCTCACGAAATACCGTCGACTGACAGAGGAGTTCCAGGATCTATTCACGACGCAGCGAGAAGTGGCAAAGCGCCGGATAGAGACAGTGTTTAGAGGAAGTGCTTAGTGCTTAGTGCGTAGTGTTACAGTAAGTGTACAGTACATGGCCTGAGGTAAAGGCCTAGACAACACCGCGCCATCTTTGCTATGCTTCGACATCCCCCATCGAAGGAGAGCGCTATGAGAAAGAGATCCATCTCCATCGTTATTTCCCTGCTCACGGGTCTGCTGCTCGTCACGTGCAGCGGTGAGAAGAGCAACACCATAAAGATCGGCGTCATAGCGGAGCTGACCGGAGACATGCCTGCAGTGGGCGAGTCCTGC
>JADGQN010000416.1 GCA_017881765.1 Syntrophobacterales bacterium
GATTTTACAAAATTAAAAGAAGGTCAGACTATCGATATGATGCAAATGGCATCTGTTGTTAGTGCCAATATCGAATAGATTAAACATATATAAATGAATGACGATCACCTATATCGGGACCCTGAATATTCTTGGGACGAATACATTCAGGCATAACGCTTCGAGAATTTGTGGTGTGCAGGAGAGGGCTGTCTGAATTACGGGCGAGACGTCCCTCTTGACGGGTGACTCGACCAAAAGGTGAGCTGATTTCTTAAAAGAGCGGCCGCTGCTCCACCTCCTTTTGCCCAATCGCATCACCAGTCCCTGCTTTTCGATGCACAATATCCCTTGACAGGCAAAAACAGCCCCCCCTATACTTCCATCCATCGAAAGCAATACCTTATCAAATTATCAAATAAAAGGAGAACTATGGTGAAAAGAAGTTGGGGATGGGTTGGGCTGATGGCCCTGGTTTTATGTCTTTCCGTTTCATGGATGACCGGTTGTGCCAAGAAGGCGACTCTGCTAACCGGAAGCCATCAGAAGCTCAAAGACATCGTGTTTACCGAGAACTTCGACCAGGGGCTTCGGAACGTGTGGGCGCCTATATCGGCCGCTGGCGGCAATTTCGCGCGTTTCGGCCGTGTCGAGAAGGGCAAGGTGCTGGTATCGGTACCCGCTGGCAACTCGTGGGGTAAGACCGGAGTTAGGACCCTTCAGCCGGTCTTCAAAATTGATGATACCATGAATGCCAACCCGATGCAGATCGTCCTTGACTTCGACCCTGACAACACTACCGGCTACATCGCGGCCATCGCGCCGGAGAGCCACCCGGACGTAGTGCATGCCATGCAGAGCTGGTTCCACTGGTTCCGCCGGCCAAACGGCGAAGCGGGGATATACCTCAGGAATTTTCGGACAAACCAGACGGCCAGTCTAGCACCCGGTGTCAAGGCACCCGCCGCTGCACCACGGCAGATAGTCTTCTCGGTCCACCCTGGGAGCGTAGAGGTCTCCACTTCTTCCGGTGAGAAGTTCACCCTGATACAGGATTGGTTAAAGTCGGGCACACCGGTCTACCTGCACGTGCACTCGCACCCTGGCCCGGAGGGGGATCCTGCGTCGTTCGCGCTTGATACGGTTACAGTCGGGCGATGATAAAGATCATAAAGGGTTAGGTGAGCAAGGGGATTGCGTGCTGCGGGTGAGGGGTGATTTGAAGCACTACCCTTGACGCGCCACGCGGTGCCTTGACTTTTCTTTTACACCAGTTTGATGGTTCGTCATTGTAACTCATTGTAATGATTAGATGGCTCTTTGAAAAATCCAAAAAATCTCAAAAATGTGGTGCCATAGAATCGGTTGATATCGTTTGACATCTTGAGGTTATTCTCCTAAATATGGGGTGACTAATTCAGGGGGTGCCCCATGTTTGCGAGAGTGAAAAAGTCCGGTCAATACCACTACCTTCAGATCGTCCAGAACCGCCGGGAAGGAGCCAAGACCATCCAACGGGTCGTCGCCACCATCGGCCGGATGGATCAGATCCAGCAGAAAGGAGAGATCGAGAACCTGGTGCGCTCTCTTTCCCGGTTTTCCGAGAAGGTCCTTCTGGTCCTCTCCGGCAAGAGCGACGTCCGGGCTGATGCGAAGAAGATCGGACCGGTCCTGATCTGCGAGAGGCTCTGGAAGGAGCTGGGAATCGGCAAGATCATCCGTCGGCTTCTTACAAACCGTAAGTTCGAGTTCGACGTGGAGCGGGCTATCTTCCTGACGGTTCTGCATCGGCTTTTCGTCTCCGGCTCGGACCGCTCCTGTGACCGCTGGCATCGTGATTACGTGATCGACGGCGTCGACGCCCTGTCCCTGCATCATCTCTACCGGGCGATGGCCTTCCTGGGGGAGGAACTGGAGGACCAGAAGGACTGTACTCCTTTTGCCCCGCGCTGCATGAAGGACGTGATCGAGGAGGACCTGTTTCTGGCTCGTCGGGATCTTTTCACCGGTCTCGATTGCGTCTTTTTCGACACCACCTCCATCTACTTCGAGGGGGAGGGAGGCGAGACCATCGGTGAGCTGGGTCACAGCAAGGATCATCGTCCCGACCTCAATCAGATGGTGGTGGGAGTCATCCTGGACGATCACGGTCAGCCGGTCTGCTGCGAGATGTGGCCCGGGAACACGACGGATGTGACGACGCTCGTCCCGGTGATCAAGCGGCTGCGGAGCCGGTTTGCCATCGGACGGATCTGCGTCGTTTCGGATCGGGGGATGATCAGCGCCAAAACGATGGCCTACCTGGAAGAGGAGAAGATCCCCTACATCCTGGGCGCCCGGATGAGGAGAAGCAAAGAGGTGAAGGAGGAGGTCCTCTCCCGGGCCGGTCGATACCGGGAGGTCCATCCGGAGGGCGTCTTAGCCAAAGATCCTTCTCCCCTGAAGGTCAAGGAGGTGACCGTGGATGACCGCCGCTACATCGTGTGCCTGAATGAGAAACAGGCCCGGAAGGACGTGGCGGACCGCCAGGCGATCATCGATTCCCTGGTGGAAAAGCTCAAGACCAATCCGAAGTCCCTCGTGGGGAACAAGGGCTACCGGAAGTACCTGAAGCTGGATCGGGAGACCGTCGTCGTCAATCAGGAGAAGATAGAGGAAGAGGCGCGTTACGACGGGAAGTGGGTTCTCAAAACGAACACCACGTTGACGGCGGAGCAGGCAGCCCTCAAGTACAAGGAACTCTGGCAGGTAGAGCAGGTCTTCCGGGACATGAAGTCGGTTCTGGACACCCGACCCATCTTCCATCAACTGGATGAAACCATCCGGGGTCACGTTTTTTGCAGCTTCATGGCCCTGGTCCTCCGCAAGGAACTGGATCGAAGGCTGGAGACGGCCGGTCACTGCTTCGAATGGGCCGACATCAAACAGGATCTCAAGGCCCTGCAGGAGATCACGATTGAAGACAGGGGCAAGACGCTCGCCATAAGGAGCGAATGCCTCGGGACCTGCGGGAAGGTGTTTCAGGCCGTCGGCGTCGCCATCCCGCCGACGATTCGGGAAGTGGCATGACGCAAAACACGTTCTCAAAGAGCAATCTGTGGTGCCAAGAACTTTTTCAAGGAACCCATCTATTTAAAATACTGGAACTATTTTTTGGAAACTGTCAAAGATCAGCTTGACATACAAGGCCGTTTTTCTTACCCTCCTTATAATATAAAAGAAAGTTCTTATCAGTTACAGTCTACGGAGGTATTCATCATGCGCCCCTTGTCTACGTCCCTCGCGCTCGCCGCCCTGCTGCTCCTCACAAGCGCTTGCGTTTCCACCAAGCCTATCGTCCTGAAGATTGACAAGCTGCCCGAACAGAAGGCTCGCACCGAACTCGCCATGCCCTTCCTGCAGAACCTGCGAGAATTCGACAACAACATGGCCAAACTGGTGCTCACGGACTACCGCTTCCAGGGCATCGAGGAGGCCGGTGAGGGTGCGTACCTGTACCGCTTCGATACGATGAACCCGAAGCTGCCCAAACATGCATACCTGGTTTTCCGCCTCGAGGGCCGCCCATCGCTGACCACCAATGTCGGCGAGAAGAACTACATCCTACTAGAAGGCGGCTCGTTCTGCCTCGTGCCGGTGGACGAGCCCGCGGTCGTGAATGGCGGCGGCTTCAAGCTTCACTTCACGAAGACCGGCTTCATGGAGGCCTTCAACCCCTGGTGCATCGGTGATCGCGGGACGTACCCGAACCATTTGCTGCTCTGGTTCAAGAACCCTGCAACTAAGGACGAGAGCATGAAGAACATCGCCACACTGATGCTCAGCGCGTTTCCGCAGCTCACGTACACGTCGAAGTAGAGCAGCAGAGATCGGCCCGTGGTGCCTGAACGCGAAAACCCGATGCCTTCGGCCTCCCGCCGACCGCGTCAGGTTCCCATCGTTTACGGGAGCAGCCATATGGTTTTTCCGGTCCCTATCTCCAGAAAGTCATCTGCCGGCATCCTTGTGGCGGTGATTTACGCGACGGCTTTGCCCCCGGGTGAAATGCAAAGACTGTGACCACGAATACCTGCTGGCCTTCCCTTGCAAGTGTTGCTGCTTTCAAGCCGAAATGGTGATCCAGAATGGAGTGCAGTTCTCAAAAAAAAGACGGTCACTCAAATTCATCCTATCCATGATCATCGACGCAGCGCCCATATTTATGGCCATTATTTTATTGACACACGAGGCCGTTTTTCTTATACTCTCTCCACGAAAAAGTCAGCGATGTCCGGTTAGGGAC
>JADGQN010000417.1 GCA_017881765.1 Syntrophobacterales bacterium
GGGAAGTGCCGTAATCGGGCAGATAAAGGAGACCATTTTCTTGAAAAAAATGGGGCTGGAGCATGGGAGCCCTGCTTTGCGCGAGTCCTTTGAACGGCACGGCATAGAGGTGCTTGATCTACTCATAGAGATCGATAAATGGGCGTTGGCTGCAGAGGAGATCAGGATGGTTCGCATGAGGAACCCCTCACAAGGAGGCGGTGCCTTCTTTCTCAAGTGTTCCAAAGTATACTATAGAGCAGAGAACATACACGCGTCCCGGCGCTTCCTTCTTCAAACGTTCTGGGACGCGCCCGATCTGATCGAACTGCGCGATATAGTCGATTACGAACTCCTCAATGCAATCGAGGATCTATACTCGGACTATGCTACCAGGCAGGATTCGGTGGAGCTCATTCCCTACGTAGGCCTGATGGAAGGATCTTTTACCCTTCCTTTGGAAGACCGCCTGCAATATCTCTCGAACCTGCGGAAGAATGCAGAAAGGTGCGAGGCGGGTAACGACGGAACGGCGGGCACGAGGATCCGTTACCGGCTGTTCTCTCTCTATGCATGGCAGTCGGAATTAGCACAACTGATCGGCGCTGGCTTTGTGGACGCGCGAAATAGAATGAGGGCACTCGACAGCGAATTGTTTATGCACTACATGAACAGAAAACAACAAGGCGGACGAATATCCTCAAACCGGAGATAGGCGCTCCAGGAGAATAAACCGGATGGCCAAAGCAAGGAACCCAAGATCAGGTTCAGATCCGATCTCGCAGGAAGCCCGGAATACGACCTATCCTGAACTGTGCCGGAAGTGCGCCATGCGAGACGGCAGGGCCGTCCATGACCGATGCGACTTTTGCGTGGATCTGGCATTTGACGAAGGCAACCTCTGCGACTTGACCCGAAGCGTCCAGGATTGCGATAAGTTCGGCTGCTATGCCTTCAGACCAGTGTCTCCGATCAAGAGCGTTGAGAACCTGCCGCATGATCGAAAGCGCCGGATAACGTTCGATGACGACGCACTGCGCTCCTCGGACCGCTTCAAGTACCAGCAAGCGTTCGCCGTACAGAGAATCCGGAGCAACCCGGACAGCGTGAACGTGGATCTCAAATATCATGTTGCCTGGAATGTGGCCCGCAGAAGGCCCGTCTTTTCACAGCCTGCCGACGCCCGTCGTCTCATCGATAACGCCTTTTCCGTCTGCGGTGAGCAGATTGGCGGCATTGCCGGTGTGTTATGGCTGGCCCCGGATCATGTCCACGTATACATGGAATCAGACGGAGAGAAATCAATTGAGACGGTAGTGAAGATGTTGAAGCGTGTGTCCTCCCAGGCGCTTCGTGCCTCGGACGTTTCATCCTCGGGGAAGGGCCGCATCGTATGGGAAAAGGCTTATTTTGCGGAGACCGTAGGGTGAGGTACGAAGATTCCAAACGAAATATGAAAATGCACGAGTTAAGGAAGAAGCAGGTTACGAACTCCACCTACAAACATTGATAGGGGACGAGGTCGCTGATACTGAACATTGCCACTTAAAAGAGTGTAGCAGCTACTTTTTTTCAAAGGGTCGGGCAGCACTCAATGTCAAGCTTGATCCTCACTTCGAGGTGTCGATATGTTACTCATACTGGGGGAAACTTCATTTAACAGAACGGACGGAACTACGTCCCCTCTGTCCGCTCCTCGTCAAAATGCTCAATACTAGACCGAGGAAGTGCCTCAACTACCAGACACCCCCTGAAGTGTACTCGCAAGCTCTCCGTGGTGCACTTTGAAGTGGAATTCACCCTTCGCTAAAATTAAATGGATTGAGCCGCGTCCGCTGGTCTTCATGAACGGATGCCGCACGCCTTGAGCTTGGCCTTATTCTTCGGTCTCCAGCGGATTTTAATGCTGTCGCCTGTCATAAACACTTTCTTGTAATCTATGGAGTCTCCTTTCTTCAACGTTTCATTCTCATCTTTTTAAAAGCAGCTATCTATCGCAAGCCAGGCTGGATCGTACGGTCGCCCACCATTACGCAGCGGTAGCGGCGACGATCGATTGTTGCGCGTGCGCAAACTGCTGCAAGGTCATGTCCCCGCAGCTGGCAAAGAGGGATATCCGCAGGCTGGCTGAGGTACTGCTTCTTCCCGAAGACGAGCTCATAAGTGAATATCTCCAACCGGGAGAAGACAAAGGCGCATACGTCTCAAGACAGGCGCCTTGCCCGTTCCTGCAAGACAAGCTCTGCACCGTATACGAGGCGCGCCCCGACAATTGCAGGTCATTCCCCAACCTGCACAAGCGTGATTTCAGATCGAGACTGATACAGGTCGTCGAAAACAGCACGGTTTGTCCCATTGTCTACAACGTGCTTGAGCTGCTGAAGTTGGAGTTCTGGAGAGGAAGAGGGCGGCGATGACGGATAGAGAAGAAATACGGGAAAAAGACCCTTGGGCAGGGCGACTTCGATTGGGGCCTCCTCAGCGGCCGGGTGTCCGCGCCCGCATGGGTTATGGGGATGGAGTGGAACGAATCTCCAGACACGTGAGGTATAACTTTCAAAATGAAGTGAGGTAATTATGAGATTAAAGGGTAAGGTTGCTCTTGTTACAGGTGCTTCAAAAGGGATTGGAAAGGCAGTGTCAGAGGGGTTTGCAAAAGAAGGTGCTGACCTTTACCTTGTAGGTCATCAGGACCGAGCGGGGCTTAACGAAGTGATAGAGAACTGTAAACGTTTAGGGGCAAAGGTAGATGGTGGACTTTTTGATGTGGGAAATTACGAAGAGGTAACAACGCTTGTAAAAAATATAGAAAACATCTTTGGTAACGTAGATGTATTGGTTAACAATGCAGGCATCATAGAACCCACTCCTTTCTTGGAAATCAGTCCCCAACAATGGGATAGAGTGATAAGAACACATCTATACGGAACCTTTTACTGCACTCTTGAAATAGTAAAACGTTTTATGAAAGATAAGAAGCGTGGAAAAATTATAAATATCTGTGCCCCAGCAGCAGTAAGGGGGTCCGTAGGCGTTTCAGACTATGCTTCAGCAAAGGGGGGAATCTACGCTTTCACGAAAAATGTTGCCAGAGAGCTATTGATTCACAACATTCAGGTCAACGCAATTCTGCCTGTAGCAAAATCCCGCATGACGGATGCCCTTGCCAGCTTTTACGGCAAGGAGGGGGAAAGGCTTTTAAATCTGGCTGATCCTAAAGAGCTTATCCCTTCTTTTATATTTTTTGCGTCAAACGACTCTGATTATGTTACTGGCCAGATCCTGACGGCTGACGGTGGTATGATGTGCTAGGGCGCCGGGCGTAAGCGGCATCTGTTCAGCCAGGCGTGCCCCGAACTGCGTAAAGATGCTTGGCCCGGTACGGTTATACGACGTGGCTGCATCGTCGAAGAGTTGCTCAATCACCTCTTTAGTGGCAACCATTGGCATTTTTTCCATACGCCACCCCCTTTGGTTTTCTTAGGACTATCGAATCAATAGTACCAAACGTGACCATACGATCATTAACACAGAGGGCATTTCAGGCCACGCTCCTTGACGTGATGCCCTCTCATGGTGCAGCACCTGCGCGTTAATCGGTTTGCTTCTTCTCGGCTTTTACTCTCTTCCCGTTTCGAGCGCCGGCGTGCGTCCTTACTTCCCGGCAATATTCGCACCTCAGGTCTTGGTCGAGGAGATCCTTGAACGTAACCTTGCCACAGGAGACGCACTGTGCGAAGTAAGCGATCTTGGGTGACTCTTCCATGGGAATAACCGTCCCCTCATAGGAAGAACGGTCGGTGCTGTGGGGATGGTTTCATGGTAGCAGGGGTCGGTATCGTTGTCAATCGAAAAAAAGAGCAATCGAAAAAAAGAGCAAGAGAAGAGCGGACCACGAAAACGCTGTAGATGGAGGTATCCGGACGCGCAGCCAGGTGTGACAAGACGGCTACGACCTCACGATTACCGGTTCAAAGCTTCAATGTATTAGCGCGTTGACCGTGTGAATATTTCAGGAAGTCACTTTCCCACCTAACACCGACAACGCCGGGCCTGAAAATAATTTGCTTTCCCTCTTTCCGCCTCGTATAGTGTTCATAGTCATCAACATCGGTACAGCAAAGGAGAAGTTATGCTACGGCTCAGGCGCGTTGCACCCATCCTCGCTTTATCCATCCTGTTGCCTTTCTTGCTCCTCGCCAAAGAGCCCATCCGCACCGAGGAGGGTATCGTCACGAGGGTCATCGATGGAAACACCATCCTTGTAACGACCCCAGAAG
>JADGQN010000418.1 GCA_017881765.1 Syntrophobacterales bacterium
CTATGAAGAAGGGAATCGGCTTTATGTCTCTGTTGATCTGTGTTTGCCTGGCGCTCATCGTGTTGTCCTCTGAAGGCGCCGTGAGAGCCGAGTATCCGGAGCGGCCGATAACGATGATGGTGACCTATGCCGCTGGCGGTTCCATGGATATGAGCACCCGCGCCATTTCCGCTGCCGCTGAAAAAATCCTGGGAAAACCGCTCATCGTGGAGAACAAGCCTGGCGGCGGTGGAACCGTTGCACTGGCCTTGCTGGCCAATGCGAAGCCCGATGGCTATACCCTGTGCGGCGCGACGGACAGCGGGATCATTCGTGTCCCGCAATTACAGAAGGTGACCTATAAGCCGCTGAAGGACTTCACTCCGCTCATCGCGTATGCCCAGCCGCTCAACGCTATTGCGGTAAAAAAGGACGCCCCCTGGAAGAGCATGAAAGAGCTCATCGAATATGCGAAGAAAAATCCCAACAAGATCAAATACAGCTCGGGCGGTGTCGGTACCGGTATGCACCATGCCATGGTACTCATAGAGCTCAAAGCCGGGCTCAAGTGGATCCATGTCCCTTACAAGGGGAATGCGGACGCCCTGACGGCGGTCATCGGAGGACACGTGGACGTCTGCTCGGTCGGGCCCGAGGCCTACCCTTACGCCCGTGCAGATACGGTGAGACTCCTTGCCATTGCCGAGTCGCGAAGGAACCCCAACTTTCCCGAGGTCCCCACGCTCAAGGAACTCGGCTATGACTTTGCGAACGACACCTTTTTCACCATCCTGGGGCCCGCCGGCCTGCCTTCCGACGTGGAGAAGAAACTGGAGAGCGCCTTCGTGAAGGCGGCGGAAAGCAAAGAGGTGAAGACGGTGATCGAAAAACTCGATCTCACACCGGTTCTCTATGTCGGCAAAGAGTACGGCAATCATTTGAAGAACTACTGGCCCAGGATGGAGAAAGATTTGAAGGAGACGGGGCTGATGAAAGAGTCGGCCACGCAACCTTATTAGAAGGGACGGGGCCAGGGGAAAACCCGATGGACGACCGCCTTCGGCTAGGATGACCGCGCGCTGCGCTCGGACGATGGACGAAAGAGACCGGGAGAACGATAAGACTTTGGACGGAACGGGAGGCTTAAGCTTTGAATAAGTATCCACACCTCTTTCAACCCGGCCGCATTGGAACCGTCGAGGTCAAGAACCGGATCGTAATGGCGCCGATGGGGACAATAGGTCCTCTTGTGGACTACGACGGTACTTTTTCGGACCGGGCAATCACCTATTACGAGAGAAGAGCAAAGGGCGAGACAGGCCTTATCATAACCGGGCTGAGTCTTGTAGACTCTAAGATCGAGCCATGGGAAACCGACGGCGTCAATACGAGTATCACCTTCGATTCTCTTTGGAAGGTTCCGAACTTTCTGCAACTGACGGAAAGGGTACACGACTTCGGCGCCAAAATATTTGTCCAGCTATCAGCCGGCTGGGGACGGGTCTTTCCGGGAACATTAGCGGAGCATCTTGCCCGCAAAGGCGCGAGGTTTGTGGCAGCATCCAGCGGTCCCCTCTTCTGGAGACCGGATATCTTGGCCCGGGAACTCACGACCGATGAAGTGGATGAGCTTGTGCGGGCCTTCGGTAACGCGGCTATGATCGCGAAGCAGAGCCGGTTCGACGGCATAGAGCTTCACGGGCATGAAGGCTACCTGATGGACCAGTTTACCACCGCCCTGTGGAATAAGAGGACGGACAAGTACGGCGGCGATCTGATGGGAAGGATGCAATTTATTCTTTCGATCATCAAGGCGATACAGGAGACCGCGGGAGGCGATTTCCCGATAATCTACCGGTACGGGCTGGAACACAAGATAGCCGGCGGACGAACCATTGACGAAGGGATAGAGATCGCGAGGATACTGGACAAGGCCGGGGTTGCTGGCTTTCACGTGGATGCCGGCTGTTATGAGAATTGGTACTGGCCCCATCCGCCCGAGTATCAGCCGCCCGGATGTATGGTCGACATGGCTGCGCTGGTCAAGCCCCATGTGGGGGTGCCGGTAATTACCGTGGGACGGCTCGGCTATCCCGATCTTGCCAACCGTGTGCTGGAGGAGGGGAAGGCTGATTTCGTGGCGTTGGGCCGGCCATTGCTGGCTGACCCGGATTTCGCCGCCAAGGCGCGAAAAGGAGAAGAGAAGGGAATCCGTCCCTGTATCGGCTGTCACGAATGTTTTGCCCGCCTGCGCGCGAGACTCTCTTTGAGCTGCGCGGTGAACCCTCAATGTGGGGACGAAGAGCGATTGACGGTGCGTCCGGCCGCGGCGCGAAAGAAGGTGATGGTGATCGGAGGAGGCATCGCCGGCATGGAGGCGGCGCGTGTCTGCGCGCTCAGGGGTCACGACGTGGCCCTCTACGAAAGGAGTGATCGTTTGGGGGGCACGTTGCACGTCGCAGGGCGAGCGGATTTCAAGCAGGATATTGCACGTCTTCTCGTGTATCAGGTCGGACGGCTGGAACAATCAAGCAACATAAGGATCAGGCTGATGACTGACGTCACGCCGGATGCGATCAAGTCTGAAAACCCGGACGTTGTGTTTGTCGCGACCGGCTCTGCTCCTCTTTGCGAAGCCGATATTCGGGGCCTCGGCGACGCGCGGTGGGTCACCCCGGACGATGTATATAGGGACAACCTCCCGGATGGAAAAACCGCCTGTATTGTGGGTGGCGGATCGGTGGGCTGCGAAACCGCGTTGTATCTTGCGAAGCAGGGATGGTCGGTTGTTCTTGTAGAAATGCTGGACACAGTCGCAGCCGATCTTTTCGATGCGAACAGATTGATGCTCCTCGTTCTCTTAAAACAATACGGCGTGAAGCTGCTCACCCGGAGCAAAGTGAGAGAGGCCGGAGCCTCGTTCGTGCTGGTGGATACTCCCGGGGGTGAAAAACGGTTTGCGACAGACCTGCTCATTCTTTGCACAGGACGCCAACCCGTCAATGGTTTGGGGCAGGCAGTGCGGGAGCATGTCAAAGAGGTCTACGTGATCGGCGACTCTGTGGCACCGCGCAAGATCAAGGATGCGGTGTGGGAGGCGTACAAGCTTGCAATCACGGTCTGACACCGACTTGCATTCAAGCGTATACCTTCGTTGTCGCTGCGTTCCTCTCCTCGACGTACTTCTAGTACGCCTGCGTCGGCTCCTCGCTGCCGCCCGGGGTACCCGGCTGAAGGCTGGGTCGTCCATCTTGAATGCAAGTCGGTATAAGACCAACACTCCTATATTATCTTTATCTCCGGCGTAATCCTGGATAGCTTACGCGGCTTGCCTTCGGTAACCACAAACATGTCCGCGCAAGCTTCGAAGGCTGCAATGGGAGGCGAGAATACAGGGTGGACGGAGATGACCATGCCGGGCTCTATCACTGTTTCATCATCCAGAGAGATAAACGGCTTTTCAAGGACTTCAAGCCCAACCGCATGCCCGGAGCTTCGAGGCGCCGCGGCATAGTTGCTTCCCTTAAGGGCGTCGTTGATGGCTCTCATCACGTCTCCGCCCGTGTTTCCCGGCCTCAGCTTCTCAGCCCCGGCCTCCTGGGCCTTCATGTTGTGCTCCCATGCGTCTCGTAATTCTTTTGCGGGTTCCCCGAAGGATAGTACTCGTCCGAACTGCATCCAGTACCCTCCGGGAGCCTGGGCCTCTGGGTACAGGTTGTAGTTATCGCCGGGTTTGATTATGTTGGTCGAACGCGAGAGCGGATAACCGCCTATGTCTTCCGCCCCCCAGTGGTACAATACTCTGCACACCTCGCTCGTTATGTCATTCCATGTTTTTCCTGTACTTGCAAATGCAAAGCAGGCCTCGTAGGCCTTATCCACCATCTCCACGCCTTGCTCCACGACCTCAATCTCCTCCGGGCTCTTCACTCTCATCAGCTCATGCACGATATTCGATGGTGTGAAGACGGCTTCAGGGAGTTCCTTGACGAGCCTTTGGTACGCGGGCAGGGGCATGAAGTCCCCCTCTATGCCTATGTGGCCCTTCTCGATATTCAATTCCTTGATAACGCCGGCGATACCCTGGGCATACGGCTCGCTCTCGGGCACCCACCCTCCTCTGAAGGGAAGCAGACGGTTATCCTCGATCCATCCTCTCTTCACACTTATAGCTATTGGCTCGCCTTCCAGCGGAAAAACAACGTAGTGCCACATAAGTGATGCACGGCTATCGGCGACATAGCGCATGGAGCCCCTTCGCTCCAGATG
>JADGQN010000004.1 GCA_017881765.1 Syntrophobacterales bacterium
CGCACGGAGGGCTCCCGTTCCGGGATCGTCAAGAAGGATTCCGATATCTCCGTTGAAGAGCTTCAACCGGTAATCGTTTGCGATCACCAGCAGAGGCTGCCCCCGGTACCATCTGCCTTCTCGCTTGATGAGCCCTCGCTTTGCGCAGAAGTTCTGTATCATCTGGTTGATAGCGACCACGCCGTAGGGCCCTTCGCGTAGCGCGCAGAGCATATGGAACCTGTTAAAGAGCGTAAAGGCATCGGCGGGCTCGCCGGCCCTCAGGTAATCACTATGATAGCTAAGTGAGTCCCGTTCCAATACTCCCGCAAGCGCGCCCGCCGAAGGGACATCTTGCCATGAAATGTCGCTGAACACGCCGCTTTCAAGAAGCTCGAGGGCTTCCCTGCCCTTTCCCTCCTTGACGAGCCTGGCCAATCTGCCGATGCCGCTTTGGCTGCCA
This sequence comes from Syntrophobacterales bacterium, assembly GCA_017881765.1. Lineage (GTDB taxonomy): Bacteria > Desulfobacterota > Syntrophorhabdia > Syntrophorhabdales > WCHB1-27 > JADGQN01. The sequence continues at coordinate 443 of JADGQN010000004.1, forward strand.
AAGCGATAATTCTTCTCGAGTACTACCGTCGAATCTATCAGGACTGACCGGTCTTTCTCGGTCTCAGGTGGCTCATGGCCCGTTACCATTTCAATCTGCCGCACGAGAGCTGACGAGAACCTGTTTGCGTCGCCGGACTCACAGATGTCACCGAACACCGCCCCGGGCTCCACGGATGCGAGTTGGTCCTTGTCACCCAGAAGAATAAGCTGCGCCTCTTCCTTAAGCGCGCTCGCCAGCTTGCTCATAAGGGGAAGGTCGCTCATCGAGGTCTCGTCGATCACTACGACGTCATAGGGCAAGGGATTGTCTCTGTTGAATCGAAAGCCTGCACCGCGGGTCGGCCCGAGCAGACGGTGAATGGTCGATGCCTCTTCCGGGATCAGCGCCTTTACGTCGGATGAACAGTTCAAGGTCGCCTTACTCTCCTTTATGACTTCTTTCAGTCTGGCAGCGGCCTTCCCGGTAGGGGCCGCCAGAGCGATGGCGAGGCTTCGACCTCGTGCCTGCTCCACCATGAGTGCAAGGATCTTTGCCATGGTAAAGGTCTTGCCTGTCCCGGGACCACCGGAAATAATGGTCAAGCCGTTCAGGACCGCAACCAGGGCCGCAACCTCTTGCCAGTTTACCTCGTCTTGTTTATCATGGGGAAAGAGCCTTTGAATGCCGTCTTTCAGGAGTTGCTCGTCAACGGGCCTCCGCGGACTTCGCGCTTTTCCAGTAAGCACCTGTGCAAGCTGCGCTTCATACGCCCAGTAACGCTGTAAGTAAAGTCGATACTTTTCGTCAAGGATCAATGGCCTGAATTCGCCGGGTGCGCCGACAACCGGGGTTGCCTTCAGCTTGTCTATCCACTGCGGAAGATCAGGATATCTCTCGGGCGGTACGTCGTGCTCGCTAAATAGATTTCCACGGAGCTGCGCGTGAAAAGTTATCGGTCCGTCCGCCCAGTCGGCCAGAAGCGCGCAGATATCTCCCTTGCCCACAGCGTTGCTCGCAAGTGCCGCCGCAAACCAGAGGGCTTCGAGTACATCGCCGGATGCACCGGAAGACAATTTGACCATCCAGTTCGCAAAGTGGCGATCGATCTCGGTAAAGGCTTCGATGTCCGGGGTCTGTCGTGCTGCCTCTGACATGTTATCTGCCTGTCAAATAGTGTGCAAGCGCGCTGATGCGCTCGGGGGCAGGCCGGTCAAAGAAAACGCCGTATTCGCCTGTAGGACCCATGCCCCTGAGGAAGAGATAGTATACCCCTCCAAAGTGCTTCTCATTGTCGTAATCGGGTAGACGCAGTTCCAAGAAGCGGTGCAACGCAACTGCGTACACGTGATATTGGAGCGTGTAGAACTCGCGTTCCATCACCGTCATTAGTCTCTCTCTGGCGTAGTCTTCCGGGCTCGCGCCCAGGTAGTTTGATTTCCAATCGACGATGTAGTACCTGTGGTCACGGCGGAACACGAGGTCAATATAGCCTTTGAGCATCCCTCTGACAGGCTTGAATCCGAGCCTCTTGATCAGGCCTCCAAGCGACGGATCGGCACGGCCCTCACTAGAGGCAAAAAAGCTGCCCAACCCCTCCGGCGTGATCAGTTCCAGAGGTACATGGAACTCAACCTCACGGAGACGATCATCCGGTCCAAGTGCGGAAAGGGTGGAGGAACGCTCGTCGTCTAAAGGAGCGGTAAGCACGTTCTTAATGAGCAGACAGACCGTGTCGACCCAGTCAGCAGCGAAGCCGTAACGGGCAAGTTTTTCTGTTACCAGCCCGCGTACTTCCTCCGACTCGAAGCGGGCAAAGTCGAGATACTGGAAGATCTCGTGTAAACAGCTCCCTGCCTTTGCGCCTGCCGGAAACGTGAAAATCGAGAGGCCGGGAGAAACTTCCACCTGCGCAACCAATCCGGTGGCTGGAGGCTCTTCCTGCGCCTGGCTGTCGCGGTCCGGCAACTCCGCCGGCTCATCTTTCCCTGACGTAAGGGCTGAGAAGCTGGACACCCGCCAATCCCGCTCGATCTGTCCGGTAAAGGGCCTGAGTCGCAGGAGGCCTATCTCCGGGGCTCGCGTCGCCTCCTCCGCCGGGGAACCCCCATCCGCACGCGGGTACCCGGCCTCCCCCTCTCGCTCGCCGTGCTCGCTAGATAGATTTCCACAGGCTCGTCCATAGGAATCTATCGGCCGGCAACCGAAGTAATACGGAGTTGTCTGCTCCGGCACCGGCAGCAGTTCGATGGCCCCCTGAGACCTCTCGGCCAGAGACCTAAGCTCGCCCGTTAACGCGTCGTCCGAGAGGCTCTTCATGTGTGTTTCCAGGGCCGCAAGGTCACACCGGCTCAAGGTTCGGCCATGAAGCAAATAAGCAAGCGCCGACGTTTCAGAATTGTTGATATAGCCCCAGGCCGCGTAGCACCGGTACTTTGCGCGCGTCAGCGCCACGTACGTCAGTCTGATGTTCTCCGCTAACTGCTCAGTCTCAGCGCACTCTATGGTTGTCTCGTCCGGGGTCATCGACACATCTACCACGGACTGATAGTTCTCCTCTTTATCATGATAGGTGATGACTGATTGAGTGATTCTGGAATCACCCCATAGAAAGGGACAGAAGGTGATCGGGTATTCCAGGCCTTTGCTTTTGTGGATGGTAACGATCTTGACCGCCAGTTCGTCGGTCTCGAGCCTGATCTGGTGCTCTTCCTCTGCCGTGTCCTGGACCAGGTGGCGCCTTTCGTTCAGCCATTTAAGAAGTCCCTCCACGCCCATCTTCTCCTGGGTCGCTACCCGGTGCAGCAATTCAAGGAGATGGAGCAGGTTGGTCAAGCGACGCTCTCCGTCAGGAAGTGCGCCGAGCCGGGGTTTGATCTGCTCACGTGAAACCAGTTTGCGTGCCATGCTGATGAATCCCGAGCGCAGCCAGAGGAGACGATACTCCTCGAACCGCGTAAGCCACTTCTCCCACTCAGTCTCATCCGCTATCACTGGGGCTCGCGTCGCCCCCTCCACCAGCAAAGCTGGCGGAGCCTCCCCCTCTCGCTCGCCGTGCTCGCTAGACAGATTTCCACGGGCGACTACGGCACCAGTGGCTTGCCCGTGTAAATCTGTCATACATGCCAGCGCATCCCCCGATATGCCCAGCATCCTCGTCACAAGCGCAACCTTGACCCTTCCTTCGTCCGTGGGATCGCTGACAGCCTGGAATATCTGTTCCAGTTCCAGAGCCTCATCACTGCCGAAAACAGATTCCCCGGTGTAAACAACGCTGGGGATGTTCACCTGCCTCAATACGGATTGCACCTCGCGGGCTTCCCTGTTCGTACGCACGATAACAGCAAGATCGCTTGCACCCACAGGCCGGCTGCCGATTAAGGCCTTGCCGCGGCCTCCCAATTCCAGAAGCCTTCCGATCTCAAAGCAGACAGCCTTGTAGAGCACCTCCCGGGCCGAACCTCTCGTAAGAGGCTTGCCCTCCATCTTGCGCGCGAGCAGCCATAGCTTGAAGGGCGAAGGATCGGGCCGGCCATCAAAAGTGAGCTCTTCCGGCGCGGTTCTTCTTCCCATGACCGGGAGATACTCCAGCGCATCGAGCAGAAAGGGAGCATCGGGTCTGTCAAAGATGGCGTTGACGGCCCTGATGAGCGGCCCTGAAGAGCGCCAGTTTGTGTCCAGGGTAAAGTGCTGCGCGACATCGCCTGAAGCCCTGATGTACGCGAACACATCCGCTCCGCGGAAGCCAAAAATAGCCTGTTTCGGGTCGCCTATGAGAAAGAGTGTGGCGTTTTCATAGCCGTATATTTTCTTGAATATCGCGTACTGTAAGGGATCCGTGTCCTGAAACTCATCGATGAGCGCCGCCTTGTACCGCCTTCTGAGCGAGGCCGCAAGCCCTGAGCCCCCCACTCCTTCGAGCGCCTCAAACAGATCGAGGAGAAGGTCGTTGAAGGTACGCACATTCCTGTCCAGCTTTCTCTTCGAAGATTCTCGTTTGACAAAATCGATCAGTTCGCTTCGCACGTCGGCGAGTTTTTCATCGTAGCACGTGATCGTATCCGCAAGCCTCTCGCGAAGCGCTTCGCACTTCTTAAAAAAGGGGTGTGCAGGAGGTTGGGCCTGTTTTTTCAGCGCTGTTCGTTTCACCGGCGGATCAAAGCAGACATAAGGCAGGGCATCAGAAGACGGCAAGAAGTAGCCTGACGAGAAATAGGTGTCAAGCTGCTCAATCAATCGCTCCACGGCTTTCGGGGTATATATAGACCTGTTGAGGCCCGCGTCCTGCGTGAGGATATCCAATATTTCCCGGCGCGAAGCGGGCCATGAGCCGGCAGTATCGGAGAAAGCAGCCAGACACGCCTGTTCGGCTGCATCAGGCATTATCTCTTTCTGCGCACGTCCTCCCCCCTTCACGCGCAGAAAGGGATTTCTCCCACAGAGACGTATAAGCTTCAAAAGCTCTTCCGGATTCACCCAGGTGCGAATGCAGCTGAAGAACTGACTCGAACCCCCGGAAAAATTTATCCTCCAGAAATCATGGACCATCTCTTTGATCATGTCTGTTTCATCTTCCAACAGTTCCGTATCGAAGAGTGACCCGCTCTCAAACGCATGGTTATGCAAAGCCCGCAAACAGAAACCGTGGATGGTGAAAATGGCCGCTTCATCAAAGCTGCGTAAAGCGTCGGTCAGGAATCGCCTTGCCCGATCATGATCTGTCGCCCTCGATACCAGTCCCGCGAGAAAGTCGTCTGTGCCCGCTCCATACGTGAAGGCTAGAAGCGCCTCCTTGATCCTCGTGCGTATCCTGCCTTTCAGCTCGTCCGTTGCGGCTTTCGTGAAGGTAACCACAAGGATCTCTTTAGTCGAAAGGCCTCTTTCAACGAGTAACCTCACGTAGAGGCCGGCAAGGGCATAGGTCTTGCCTGTGCCTGCACTTGCTTCCACAAGAGTCCATCCCGTGAGAGGGACCTCGTGCGGGTCAAAGTTGGCCGGAGCCATCCGTGGGTCCATCACGCCCTCTCCTGATGTTCCATCAGCGGATCAAAAACCAATTGGGCAATCTCTTTGAACGGATCGGCAAACGGATCAAGCTCTCCAAAGCAGAGACTGAGGTAGGGGTCAGCACCTTCCGACGGGCGCCCGGGGGCAAACTCCGAACCCTCCCACGCGGTCTGTGCTGCCCTCAGAGCCTCACTCACTGCTGCGCCCTTGCTCAGGCGTTCCGCAAAAGCCAGCGAGGTTTCCGGGAAAAACCTGAGGGGCTCCTTGACTCCTTGCCAGTAAAGATGAAGCAGCATCTCGATTATTGCGCCCGCACCTTCGATAGGCTGGAGAGCCCAGGTCTTGTCCATGGTGATCAAACGGGTCGTAAGGGGGTATCCCTCCTTCCTTACCAGGTTGAGCAGCAAATGATCCATCCAGCACGCAAGATGATAACTGGCCTTGTCCTTGGCAAAATGATAGGTGACCAGGGCTGATGGCCAGACGTTATCGATACGCCCCGATATCCTGAATCCTGCTATCATAGCATCGACCTCGACCGGCGGTAGGGCGCGATCGGTTACGTGCGGCCGGATATCTTTAGAAAAAGCTTCGACTTCATTAATCAACCCAGTGAACGCGAGGTCCCCGGGCGTCCCGGGAGGGAGAATGCCTTGCGCACGCGCCACAGCTTTGTAAGAGTTCAGTTCCTTATCCGCTAAAGCCTTTCTGATCAGCCCATTGCCCAAGGCGTAGCGGTCGAGGATGTCCAACGAAAAAGGTTCCTCTCCCTTGAGGGTGAGGTCACGCTCTTCCAGATAAATGCCCAACCTGTGCCGGAGAAGATAACGGGCCGGGTTTTGATAAAATCTCTTCAGATCCTGGACGGAGACGTACTTCCATTCAGGGGCCGGCTCGCTCAAGGGCTTTGATATGAATGGAGCCTGCTTGAGCCGTGCGTTTGATCGGGCATGTGCAGTATCGAAATCCTCTTCCGAATAACTGAAGAGCCGCCCGTCGCCCGCGAAATAGGCAGGGCTGAAGGCCTGGAGGCGATGGCTCGTCACGAGAAGATTCGCGACTGTGGAGGAATCCGGCACCGAGAAACCCTGGTCGCAGTAATCGAGTAGCTCGCTCACCAGCACCGAGGGTGGAATAACGCTATTATCCCGGACGTTCTGGCCTATGTAACTTATATAGAAGAGATCCCTGGCAGAGAGCACGGCCTCCAGAAACAGGTACCGGTCCTCGTCGCGAAGCGAGCGGTCTCCTGCTTGCGGATCCTGGCTGATAAGGTCAAAGCTCACGGGACGCTCCTCCCGCGGATACGCATCATTGTTCATACCGATGAGAGCCACTACCCGGAACGGGATGCTCCTCATGGGCAGCATCTCGCAAAAAGTGACACCGCCCGTAAGGAACCCTCGAGAAAGTTGCTCAGTCCCGAGACGCGTTGACAGGTAATAGCGAACCACCTCAATCTCCACCGGATCCGTAAATTCTGAAAGTTCCTGGAGACGCCGGAGCTCTCTGAGTTGACCCTTCAAAAGCTCCATATCATGGGCCGTTTCCTCATCTTCCGTAAGGAAGATCGATCTCAGTCGCTCAAAAAGATCACTCCATTCAGCAAGCGTTCGGGGCGTCTCGAGGGCCCGCACAGCGTCGAAGAGCTGCTCCAAGAACTCAAGAAGACGCCCGAGTATCTCCGCTTCATCACCTTCTACATCACGGTAAGGAAGCCGGTCCATGAAAAGTTTTTCTTCATCAACCTGCAGCGCATATCCAAGGATGAGACGCTCGATACCGGCCTTCCAGCTGTTCTCCTCGAAGGCAGGCAAACCGAAGCCTGCCCGGTGCTCTCCATCGATCCCCCAGCGTATGCGCGTGTCAACCACCCACCGAAGAATCACGTCGACGTCCTCATCCGGAAGGCCAAACTTGTTCCTCACAGCCGGCGAGCTGAGCACATCCATGATTTGCGAGGCCTGGAGACGGCTTTTACACAGACCTATGATCTTGAGAAAGAGATCAATGACGTAGCTCTCGGCGGGTGCCCGCCTGTCGGCTATGGAATAAGGGATCCGCATCCCTTCATCCCGGGGAGCGTCAAACACAGCCGTTATATAAGGCGCGTACGTCTCTATATTGGGAGTCATCACGAGTACGTCCCGGGGAGCAAGGCCCTGGTGCGTTTCAAAAAGAGTGAGCAGCGTATCGTACAAGACCTCGACCTCGCGCCACGGACCGTGACAGGAATGGACCTGAATAGACGTATCATCAGGGTTGATGATCGTCTTCGGACCGCTCTCCCCTCTGTTCCGGAGGTTGAGAACGTCAGACTGAATAGCGCAAAGCAACGACTCCTCTCCCGGATCAATGAAATCAGAAACAGGCTCCGAATCCAGGTCGAGAATGGCGCGGAAGAAATCGCGCCCCAGTTTGCCGAGAGATGCGAGAAGCGGATTTCCTATCTCAAAATGAAGCTCGGCCGGAAAAGATGATTTCTCTCCCTCTGCCCGTTCGACACTGACAATCTTTCTTTCCGGTACAATGTCTGCCCAGTATTCCCTGGAGGGATTGAGAAGAAACAGGTGTACCGGGATGCGATTCGCAAGGGCTTTTAAAACTTCAAGGTGGTAGCGTGGCAACGCCGGTATACCGAAAACAGAGATGCGCTCGGGCAGACCATGGAGGTCATGGGGGGCGCCACTGCCATGCACGTCGGAAAGAATCGTGGTCGTCTCTCTCCAGACCCTGGCCCGGTGCGTGTACCCCTCTTTCCGGTAAAGAAGACGCCAGAGTTGGGCCTGCCAGTGGTGTTCAATACCCCGATCCCATCCGAGTACCTGTTCCGGCCGATAGACAGCATACGTGTCGAAGACGTCCGCAATGCGCTCTGCCAGTTGGAGCTTTTTCAAGCTGAGCTGGGTGTTACCAAAGTACAGGCGTAAGGCTTCAAAGCCTTCCTTTTCGAGACAATCGGGCAAGGCCTTTACGATACGCCACGCGTTTACCTCCGTGCTCAGGCGGTCAAAATCGGGTACCTTCTCAGAGACCGCTTTGAATACCTCCCACGTAAACCTGTTGGGAAAAGGGAAGCTGCAGTTTGCCCAGACACCCACCCTTGACGCAAGCTCCATGGAGAGCCAGCGCTCCATGCCTTTGCTCTGGACGATGATCACTTCACCCACAAACGGCGAAGAGAGGGGCTTGGCAACTACTGCGGCCAGCCGCTCTGCAAGTGTTTCAAGACGGTTACTTGTGTAAATGTTCAACCCTGACATCAGTGCACGACCGTGCGAATATCATAGCAGAGTTGCAATGCGACCGCTACGCTTAAGGACCGCCACCTGCGATGGCTTGAGGACCACTGCGTTCGAGGAGCTGCCTTCGGCCTTGAGGTAGTTGCCTCAAGTCGCCGCAGGCGACGCTCCTTAAGGGAACTAAGTTTCCGGTCCTTGAGCCTCGCCACAGGCGGGGCGGTCCTCGAAGCACGCCCGAGGGGGTGCTGGTCCTTAAGCGTAGCGGTCGTCACCGCCCGCTTGTTTTTGACGGCAGGTGTGCTATAGTTAGAAAGCAAGGCTCAGCCATAACTCAAGGAGTCGAACCGATATGAAAAGAAACGGGAAGAAAAGCGCGAAGAAGACAAAGGCGACCAAAGAGACGCAGGAACTGGAGAAATTCTGGGAGACTATGCCCGAAGAAGCACGAGATGAGTTGATGCAGATTGCCCAAGACGCCGGTTCCGAAGACGAGTTCGTCAGGGCCGTCTTTGTTGGGGACTGCCCCAGCTGTGCCAGCGATAAGACAGCTATGCCGGCGGGGCCTGACGGCGAGGAGGACCTGACGGTAGGTGTGTGCAAGGCGTGCGGCTACGTCTGGTGCCTCGAGTGCGATCATGAGCTGGCTCCCGGCACGGCCTGCGGCCATTGGGACATTTGCGAGAGCTGCGAAGAGTTGGATGAGGAGTCAGGCATCTGCACCACGTCACCGGACCAATGCGACGTGATCCAGACGTGGCTTTCACACAAAGGGTCCTAGCCCGGGCGCGGTCGGTCTTTTTTCGGAAAGTCTATCTTGATTGCGTTCGCAGGGCATTCAGCACCGCAAAAGCCGCACTCTTCGCAGAATTCTTCCTCTAAGAAGACCTTTTCGCTCCTCATGACGAGAGCCCTTGGCGGGCAGACTTCTACGCAAGCCCCACATTCCGTGCATACCGTTTTATCGATAACAGGTATCATCAGATCGCCATCCCCACACGATAACCATCATGTATGGCGTTGTTGAGACGCCTTGGTCTTTTGGCATCACCAACAAAATGCATCTCGTGACCTGAACCTTCAAGTGCCAACTTCCACGAACCGGCAGACTGCCGTTGTGTCATAATTATAGCGTCAATTTCGATAACCTGTTCCCCGTGCGTACCGGCTACGCGAGCCATTCTTCCGTCAACCCCGAGAAGTCGACTCGACCGCAGCAGGGTAGCCTTTTTCTCCTTCAGTATTCTCATGTACCCCCAGAGATAGAACGGGTTAACGTCCCTCCCGAGCTTTGCTCCCTCTTCAATGATGGTGAGATCGTACGCTCCCTGACTGGAAAGAAAAACGGCGACTCCCAGTCCCACGCCCTCTCCGCCGAGAATGAGCACCCTGCCCGAGGGCCTCGTGCCTTTGCCGATAATATCTTCGGGCGAGAAAACGGGAGGGCCGTTGATGGACGGCGGAACACTCACGGACGCACCCGTGGCAATCACGATAACGTCTGCTTGCTGCTCTGAGATGGCCTCAGGTGTGGCATCGACGCTCATCTTCAACTCAACGCCCGCCATCCTGCACGAGTGTTCAAGATAGCGTATCGGGCGCAAAAGTTCCTTCGCACCTTCATCCACACGGGAGGCAAGCAGGACGGCCCCGCCCAATTGCCCATTCTTCTCCCAGAGCGTTACCTTGTGTCCTCTGCTTGCGGCCACCGTCGCACACTGGAGACCGGCCGGTCCTCCGCCGACGACGGTCACTCTCTTCTTCTTGTGGGTTGTCGCAAAGCCACGATATCCCCATTCACTTTCTCCTTCGTGACCAAGAGTCGGCCGGACCGAACACATGATCGGCTGGTGAAAATAAAGACGGGAGAAGCAGAGATTGCACGCGATGCAGGGGATGATCTCATCTTCCCTGTTTTCGGCAACTTTGCGCGGGATCTCAGGGTCTGCGATCATGGGCCTGCAGGCCTCCCAAAAATCGATCGATCCTGAGGCAATAGCCTGCTCCGGCACGTTCGGGGTGAACTGACGGAATGCCATCATGACCGGAACTGTCACAGCTTCCTTCACCTTCTTTGCCACCCAGAGCCAATGGCCCATCGGCACGTCTCGCGTGATGACGGAAACAGAGGATTCGTGCCAGCCTATCGTGACACTCAGATAGTCAGCGCCGGCCGCCTCCGCGATACGAAAGCTCTCCACGCTCTCTTCCAGCGTGTTGCCTCCGCGGTCATCGAGCAGCTCCAGACCGCACAGCCGGATGCCGACCGGAACACCCTTCCCCACCTCTGCCTTGACCGCCTGCAGCACCTCTGTCATCAGCCTGCACCTGTTTCTGATATCACCCCCGTACTCGTCCTGCCTCCTATTCGTGTATCGCGAGATGAAAGTTGAGAGGAGATAGCCGACGATGCCGGAGATCTCCACCATGTCAAAGCCGGCCTCCACAGCGCGGCGCGCGGCATTTGCATGGTCAGTAATCGATTCCTTTATCTGGGCAGCACCTATCTGGCGGGGTGGCTTGAAATAGGAGAGCTTCTGCGGCACAACCGACGGCATCAAGCAGTAGTCGAGCTCAACTCCCCCTTCCCTGCCGCAGTGCAGGATCTGAAGACAGGAGAGCGCACCATTGCGCCTTATCACATTCGCTATGCGTGCAAGTCCGGGAATGAACCGATCATCGTATATGCCCATCATGCCCTTAAAACCCTTGCCTTCGCCTCGCTTATCCGTGTATGCACCCTGGGTGGTCACTATGGCTGCCCCGCCCCTGGCCTGAGCCTCCATGTATGCTACTTCCCTGTCACTCACAAATCCGTCGCCAAAGGGAAAGTTCGTCTCGGTAGCAGCGTATTTAATGCGGTTCTTCGTCGCGAGAGGTCCTATACGACCGGGAGCGAATATATGGGGATAATTGGCCATGCGCTCATTCCTTTTTTGCTGGCTTTCGGTCTATGGGGCGTTGTCGGTAACGCCGGAAAGTAGGTACCACACGGCGCATTAGTAAGTCAAGCTGACACCCGTTGACTCTGCCACTCGACCGTGCCAGCTACTTTGAGGCTGTTATGATGGCGGGGGAGCCGCTTTCCGGCAGAGCCCTTACGCGGCCCCCACCGATGAACCTCGCGTTATAGAAATCAGCGGAGAGGGAGTCAATCCTCACGCCTCCCTTGTTCAGGGCTGATGCGTGAATGAATTGGCCGTTCCCCATATAAATACCTACGTGGGTCGGGTACTGTTCATGCTGCTTGGTTCTGAAAAAAACGAGATCGCCCATCGTCAATTCTTCTCTGGAGATTCTCCTGCCCGCGTCATACTGCTCCCTAGCCGTCCTCGGCAGGGCAACGTCAACTGAAGAAAACATCCTCCTGACAAAAGCCGAGCAGTCGATCCCGGTCAGTCCGTCGCCCCCAAGCCTGTAAGGAACCCCTAAAAGGGTTTTTGCCTGCTTGATCAGGCCATACCTCTCCTCATCATCACGCCAAGGGCGGACAGAATGCTGCCCATGTGCGCGTGGGGGATCTTTCGTTTCAATAACGGTACTATACTGTTTATTCGCGGGCCTGATGTTGGTGAAATGGTAAGCCCCGGCATCATCCACATACCCGTAAATACTGGCGTAAAGAGTGGCGGGAGCGGTGCATAAGCACAAAAGGAGGATTATGGTAAAGTGCATCGGCCTGTTTCCGAAATCTTTCCCTTATCTATTCTATGCAATAATGCTGCCCAAGACAACTCCGACATTGTCAAGTCCAGGCCAGGCCACCACTTGGGGTCCTACAGATCGATCTCTTCCAGTCTCAACTTGCCGGCGGGCTTCGAGGGTTCAGCGTTAATACGGTACCGGTTGCTCACCTCGATGCGGTCTGGTTTCAGGTGCGCTCTTGGCGGACTGAACTTCAGCGGCTCCGCATGGCCTCCAGTTGCGTCGGGAAACCTTCTAAAAAGATCGTCCCTCACGTTATCGATAATACTGCCCCGTTCTATATTCGTCCAGTCAGGATAACGAAAGTTGATCACGTTAAGGACTGCGCCCTGCTTGTCACACACAATGAGATGCTGGTCTCGAAACGCGTCTTTGGCAAAATCTATCTCAATGACTTGCTTCACGTGACCAGGCTTGCTGGAGTTCTTCTTTGCAGCCTTGACGATCTCGATCAGTTCCGCATAGGTCCTGCTTCCTTCCGGGGGGACATGCATTACGCAAACTTTAAAGAGCGTGGCCGGCTCGATGTCACGGACTATGCTGCCTGCGTCCAGATAGGCCTGGGTCCCATCGTCGTCGACACCGACGGCTACCCACTCTTGCATATCTGGCCCTGAGCGTTCCATGCCTCTGACTCCTTTATCGGCCTTTTTTCTGTTCATCTTAAGCAACACTAAAGGTTGGACCGCACAGGAGATCCTCGATGATCAGCTTCGCCTGTCACACCTCATACGCGCAACGGCGATACAAACGTAACGATACAAACGTAATGGTTGACAAGTAGTCTACTCAGTGCTATTTCTGTACCATCGGAACTTTGCCTGCCGCACCTATTGGAGGTCTCTATGAGCCCCACAAACGGACATAGCAGCGAGCTTCACTTCACGGAAAGAATGTGGGGGTACATCTCTGAGGGAGCAGCGTCTTTCGAACAAGGTTACATCGAGGGTAAGGAGGCCGACAACAGGCTGGAATATCGGGTCACCATCAGCATAAAGGACCTGGATGCGCTCATGGCAGAGCCGGAGGATACGGGCGGTGATGCGACGGCACGTCATGTACCGATGGACGGGTGGGCTTCATGCGGAAAGCTCTTTGGTGAGACGCGTCCACTGCAAAGGGGAGCAACTTTCGGCCTCTACTGGAAAGACCCTCAGAGTGGCGAACGCCGCATGTCATACGACTTTCAGGTGGTAGGACGGGACAACACCGTCTACGCGTTTTCCGGATATAAGCGCATCGTTCATGACCCGGGCACCTTCGATATCCTCCAGGATCACACGACGCTTTACGCGACACTCCAGTGGACGGAAGGCGACGAGACAAAGACGGCTCGCGGCATCATTTACTTTCACGTGCTTACGGACCTTGCCCCCATGCTCCTCTCCATGTTTCTTCCAAAGACTGAAAATCCCCTCGATCTGCTCACCGGTCTTTTTGATTCGAGCTGGAAGGAGCGACTCGTAACGGTGGCGCGTTTCTTCCTGTTTGTGTCCGGAGAAGCCTCTGAGGAATACTTGGAAAGCCTTATCCCTCGAAGATATGAGACTCAATACCACAACTGGGTATGTAAAGGAACGTGCACGACAGAAGGCGTTGCACAGGAGTTCTTCCTCTTTTCCGGTATACATGATAAAGGTTTTCCCTGGGGAGGCGATGAAACATTCTCAGACATAGGGCTCATCCTGAGGGACGCGCCAGGATCGACAAGGCGCTTCGCCTTCTCTGACCGATCCATACAGAGTATGGAGTTGGACTTCAAGTTTCAGCGGCAGGGCTTTTACAGATACGAGGGCAGTCTCTTCGAAATTACTGACGGGTACCAAGTCTCCTTCACGGATATGCGCAAACAAGTCCTCCCTGAATACCTTCGTGAGATCCCCGCCTGCCTCAAGTTGACGTTCACACCGCAGTTTGTCGACAGCAAGAGTGTACCCTTAGAAATAAGCATGCAGAGGCTGAAGGAGTTTCTTGAAGGCGTCCAGGGCAAGTTAGAAGATAAGCAGGAAAAGCCGGTCGTTCCCCGGGGCTTTGATTGGATCTCACAGCTTCTGAAAGCAACGGAGAAATGGCTTAACGAACTGAACCCCCCGGATAACCCCTTGGGTTATTCGGCAGATATATATAAACTGTCCAATATCGCCGGGAGCATCAATCTTGAGGGTACGGCGTATGAGGTCCTCTCTGATGAGACACTTGCTGAGGGCGAATACGGGAAGCTTGTCGCCTTTACCGTGCCTACCCTGTACTACAATTATTTCTGCGCTGTTGAAGCCGCCCGGAGCGCATCCACAGACGATGCCTTCCGGGTGCAGATACGCTCGGGTACCCTGCGTTCCGTCGCCCGTGGCTCTGTCACACATTGGGCTGAAGAACTACTCGGAAAGATCATCAGCGATCTTGCATATATGGATCTTCAGGTCGTAAGCAATCCGGCCGGCACACTTCAGCAGAGTGAGATAACGCCGAGAGAGAAGGCTGACGCCTTGATTCTCCCCACGGCAGATCTCCTTGAGATCAACAACAACCACTATCCAAATCACAGATTCTTTCAGCGGCGCATCGTTGTCTTGCCCGGTACACAGCAGAAGGAAACCCTGGCCATGGAAGAGGACATGGGTGTACTCGACCTCACGCCTCTGGGCACCGAGCGGACCACGCGCGTTGCCGCTATCAAAAACACCGATCGATTTTCCGCCCTCGATCAAGCTATGCAGGTCACAGGCTTCTTTGATGCGCTGGAGCGTGCGTTTCAAAAGGCCAGAGAGGAGAAACAAAAAACAAGAGAGACCTTCTCCATAGTCATAAAGCCAAGTTTCAGCTTCATGTACTCCCTCACGGACGTCTCCAGCTATACTGATCCGGCCCTGGTGAAATACCTCATAGATAAGGTCTGCGACAAGGGTTTCAAAAACATCACCGTGGTCGAGGCCCAGAGCACGTACGCTACGTTCTTCACGAACCGGGATGTGAAAACGTTAGCGCGGTATGTGGGATACCTTGGGGAAAACTACGCGGTTGCAGACCTCTCCGAAGACTATGTCACCTATATGTCGCCCGCGGCTTCAGCCGCGGCAGGCAAGCCCACACAGCGCGATGTTCATCCAGTGTGGAGAGATGCCGACTTCAGGATATCATTCGCAAAAAACAAAACGCACTCGTACGCCTTTTATACTTTGACCATCAAGAATATCTACGGTGCCCTTCCCAGACAAAATAAATTCAAAGAATACCATTGCAACAGAGCAGAGTTCGGTGATGAGCCCATCTACACACCGGCTATCGAACTAATACAGGACTTTCCCGTGCACTTCGGATTCATCGACGCGTACTTCAGTGCCGACGGGGTCTTTGGCGTATTTGCTGACCCGAAACCTGAGTTTACGGGCACCATCATCGGGGGCGAGGACTTGGTGGCCGTTGACTGGATCGGTGCATCCAAAATGGGGCTCGACCCTCTGCTCTCCACGTACATGCAACTTGCTATCAAGGTCTTCGGCAAACCGGAGATCACGCTGATCGGCGACCACTCTCTTTATGAGAACTGGCAGAATGTACCCCTCTTCTTGCCGGAAGCAACAACCCTGCTGATGGACCGCAACTACTCATGGGGACTGATCATCTATGCAGCCTTCTCCATGATGGATCCCTTCTTTGCGTTCAAGATGGAAGGAAAAGGCCTTGAACTGATCCGCCTCTATTCTCTCCCCCTCCGAGGAGCACTCCTGGAAGCTGTCGCAATAGGGGAGCGTAGCTGGGAAGCAGTGGCCAACCTGATAAACCCAGCGTCCCTGAAACAGTTGCAAGAACTGCTTGAGCTGCTGGCCGGCGACATCGGGTAATACCCGTCTAAACTTTTCCGCCGCATGGCCGATCATGAAGCAATAGGTAAAATTCCAACTCTCGCCGGGATGGTGCCTACAATGTACCCTAAAATTCTGAGGTCTCCTGTCTTTAGTAGGAACTGCCGCTTTCCAAAATTGCGTCTAATTGCTTTACCACAGAAAACTCTGCTGCATCCTCCACCAGTGGACGAGCCTCCTCTTCGAGAGGTTTGAGCGCAACATCGACGTGCTCGGGAACTAAACGATACCCTCCCCCGGAGACCACATCAAGTGCCCAACAGACTACCCCGCCCGTGAGTCCGACGTCTGACCGCCGTATGGCAATCAAGACCATGGAACACCGTCTCCGGGGAAAGTGCCGAGCGGCCGGGTGAACGTGAATTTAAAGGGCTCTGCTATCAGTTTCCGGGCAACGGTACCCACGCTGCCACTCGGAACCGAAATGGGAAGTGTGGCCACTGTTCCCACAACACCGATGGCTGTGGCAATCACCGCAAAGGGACGGATGAATACGAAGTCCCCGATTATTGCACCCGCCGGAGGTGATTCCTGTTGTTGCGCGCTAGGATTCTGGGGGGCTTCGGAACTAGTCTGGCTCTGTACGGTCAAGGCAGGCACAACCAAAAGAGCCAGGAACAACCAAAATAAGATCGCCTTTTTCATGGCTTCCTCCTTTCTAAGATATTAATCACGCCGGCACGAAGCATGCGCTTACGCCGGCTTCTACTAACAAAGTTATTCATCGCACGGGCATCTGTCAATCGAGCTGACGTTAGTTCTGCATGGCCCGCAATCCGGAAACAGGCCTAGGCCTTCCTCTTTTCAACGAGCACGCAATTTCACATTTTGCTTGATATACATGATGGCGTTACGCTATTATCCAGCTGGAAGAGCCGAAGAGCAGATCGACAAATTATGTGCCGGGGACTGAGCTCGAAATGCCAAGCCAAGACTTGGTCGCTCTCGCAAGCGCTATCTAAAAAAAACAACAGACACAATCAAGAAAACATGACTAAGGAGGATCACAATGAAATTGGGGCGATTCATCGTTGACACACATGTTCATGCTCAGAGGCACGCGGCCGGGCCGGAGCTAAAAAAAGAGGGCGGGGTCCAGCAGAGCCAGAAAAAGATACCCTACAGAGATCTCGCCAAGATTATGCCTAAACTTCAGACGTACGACAATTCTGAGCGGCTTCTCTATGACATGGAATGCTATGACGTCGATATGTGTATCCTTTGTTCGGCATTCGGAATGAACAACGAGATAAACGTGCAGCTCGTGGAAAAATATCCGGATAAGTTCCGGGCCCTGTGCCGCGCTAAGGAGACTGCGGATAAGGCACAAGCAGGCGAAATCGAATGGACGATGGAAGCCGCATGCGAGGAAATTGACAGGCTTCTCGCCACCGGTAAGTTCGTGGGAATCGGCGAGGGCATGCCCGCAAACTCGGATAATGCAAGAACGAAAAAGACATACAGCCACAGTCAGCGCATGGATGAACTCAGGCTCGTTATGAACGTGGCCCGCAAGCACCAGGTGCCCGTGCGGGTCCATACCGGGTCCCCCGGAGGATATCCCATCAACTATACCTTCTGGCCGGAAAACTGGCATCCATACTGGATCCATGACCTTGCCACCGAATATCCTGATGTGACGATTGTCTTTGATCACGGAGGCATGCAAGGGGGCAACATGGAAAACCTGGTAGATGAGTGTATCCAGGTGGCGGCCAATCACGACAATGTATATCTGGAAACGGGCCTCTACTGGACGGAACTCTACTATAAGGCCCTCCTCAACCCGAATGTGGGGCCCGAGAAATTGATTTGGGGCACGGATTGGGGCGCGAGTCAGCCGACCTATACCCATATCGGCGCCCACCCCCAGACTTACACCTTCCAGGTCCGCAGCGAAGGGATCGTCACACATCAGGTAGATATCATGGGATGGAGTCTGAAACAGGTAAGCCGCCTTGATATCTCACAGGACGACCTGAATCTGATCCTCGGAGGTAACGCGCTCAGGATCTATAAGATTAATTTTCCATTGACCCGGATGTTCAAACCGGTTTCACTCTAGCTTCCTCGCATAGCACCGGTTGATTGATTACCGGTTGGCCGCCTGAGCCAACCGGTAATCAGCGATTAGTCAATCGGTCAACCCGTCATCAGTAATCGTTCAACGACTAATCAATCTCCCCGTTAAGCAGGGAGATTGTTTTTCCAGGATGCCTGGGCTACCCTTTAAGAAGTCTGACTAAAGAACAGGTTAAGGTTAAGCTTGAAAAACCTGAACCTAAGATGCGGGAATAGAATTTGCAGAGCTACAGGTTTAGGCGTTTAAGTTTACTCATCACCAGGAAGACATGTACAAAGAACATTTCGGCCTGAAGGAAAAGCCTTTTTCGATATCACCGAACCCGCACTATTTCTATATGAGCGAGGGGCATCGGGAGGCCATGGCTCATTTGTTGTACGGTATCAAGGGTGAGGGCGGCTTTGTGCTGCTCACCGGAGAGGTCGGAACCGGCAAGACAACCGTCTGCCGTGCTTTGCTGCAGCTCGTGCCCCAAGACCTGGAGATTGCCTTCCTCCTCAATCCGCCCATGACCGTTGGGGAATTGCTGGCGACTCTCTGCGACGAGTTCGGGATCAGCTACCCCTCCGATACGACGAGCGTAAAGGACTTTGTGAGACTGATCCAGGCCTATCTTCTCGACACACATGCCAGGGGTCACAGGGCTGTTCTCGTGGTCGAGGAGGCCCAGAACCTCAGCACAGAGGTGCTCGAGCAGATACGGTTGCTGACCAACCTCGAGACGAATGAGTACAAACTTCTCCAGATCATTATGATCGGACAGCCGGAACTGAGAGACAAACTGCGGCAACCCGAACTGCGCCAGCTCTCGCAAAGGATCACAGCACGATACCACCTCGGCCCTCTCTCAAGGAAGGATATCCCCGAATACGTCAGCTTCCGCTTATTGACGGGAGGTCTGCGACGTGGTCGCCAATTGTTCCCTGCGCACACGCTGAAAAAGCTTTACCGACTGAGCGGAGGGGTACCGAGACTGATGAATGCGATTTGTGACAGGGCATTACTCGGAGCCTATGTCCAGCGAAAAGAGCGGGTCGACACAAAGACGCTTTTGACAGCAGCATCCGAGGTATTCGGCGATGGGAGTTATCGGAGGCAGAGCCGGAAGATGTATCAGGGGATGGCTGCAGGTTTGGCCCTGCTCCTCTGTACTGCTGTCGCGGCAACATATTTGCAGAGAACTGGACCATGGACTGGAGCGGGCGACAGGACACTTGCGGAGGAACACCGCGTCAAGGCAGATCCAGCCGTTGCGGTGGGGATTCCCATGGAGAAGTCGGTCGATCTTACCCTCCTTGGTACAAAGGAGGCGGCCTATCAAGCGCTCTTCAGGGCATGGCAGATCCAGTACAAGCCAGAGGAGGGACAGACGGTATGTGAACAGGCCCGGGAGCAAGGTTTACGATGTCTTGAAGACGGCAAGGGCGATATGAGTAACCTCCGGGAAGGCAACAGGCCGGCTGTGCTGCGCCTGCATGATGAAAGAGGCGGCGAGTACTATGTGACGTTGACCGGCGTCGAGGGAGAGACCACGACCTGTGTGATCGGTAACGTAACGGAGATCTTCGATGTCACAAAAATTATTGAGCAGTGGTCCGGCGACTACCTCCTTCTCTGGCGGGTGGCCTCGGACTATAAGGAGAAACTGAGGCCGGGGAGACGTGGCCCTCTCGTGGCCTGGCTTACCAGGGAACTGGCGCTGGCCCAGGGACGGACGGCACGGCCCGGATTCGGGCAGGTATATGACGAGGAGATCGTGAGACAGGTGAAGGAATTTCAGCGTGCCAAGGGGCTGACACCCGACGGCGTAGCCGGTCTGGGGACAATACTGAAGCTGACTGCGGCGGCGGGTAGTGGCGAGCCCGCACTCAATGAAGCAAAGGCGGCCAATTAGGCATGTCTTATATTCTTGAGGCCCTTAAGAGAGCGGAGCAAAGAAGCGAGGAAGGGGAAGTACCGCATCTCCTCTCGTGTCAGGACGTCACTGAGCGCAAGAGAGGCCCTCTGTGGGCTTATCTGCTCGTTGCAGCCCTGCTCCTGAATGCCGGCATGATCTTCTGGTGGGCACATTCCTGGTGGTCGGAAGAACGACAGACCGTCGTGCAGCCGCCGGCCATTCACCCACAGCTGCCGGTGGCGCTCGCAGAGCCCCCAGTCAAAACAATAGGACCAAACCGGCCCACCGCCATGCAGGAGGTCCCCGGGGAAGCCCCCTTCAATAAGCCCCGGGTAAACGCTCTCCGTAAGGTAGGGCGAGACGATGCCCCGTCATCCGACAGTCGAAAGACGAGACCTATTGCCAGCGCGTCGGCCAAGCCGGAAACGCGCACGGAAAACAGGGTAGCACCGCACGCAC
This sequence comes from Syntrophobacterales bacterium, assembly GCA_017881765.1. Classification (GTDB taxonomy): domain Bacteria; phylum Desulfobacterota; class Syntrophorhabdia; order Syntrophorhabdales; family WCHB1-27; genus JADGQN01. The sequence goes on from JADGQN010000004.1 coordinate 20,675, forward strand.
GGATGGTCAGCCTGTCTGAACTTCCGTCTGCTGTCAGAAGCAGCTTGCCGGGCTTCAGGGTCTCTGGCCACGCGTATAGTCCCGACCCGGGCTCCCGCGTCGTACGGATCAATGAACAGATCCTCCAGGAAGGGCAGAGCCTGGCTCCGGGGCTGAAGGTAGAGGAGATTACGCCCAATGGCATTGTGCTCGGTTATCAGGGTTACCGCTTTCAGATTGACATTAACGCGAACTGATCTGTGAGACCGGTTCGCTGGTTTCTTTGGTTTTTCTCGTTTCTTTGGTTTCTCCGGTTAAACGAGAAATTGAGGCTGCCGCGGGCGGCATGGTGGTTACTGCGTTCCTGATATGTAATTGAGAGCGGTTGATGCAGGACGAGCACACCAAAGAGGTCCTGGAAAAACTCCAGTCCGGGTACGGACTTCCCTCGCTCTCCCCGGTCGCCATAAAACTCATTGAACTCGCCTCAAACGACGCCAGTTCAGCACGTGACCTTGCGGGGCTGATCGAAAAGGACCCATCGCTCACGGTTCGCGTACTCAAGCTGGCCAACAGCGCATTCTTCAGATCCGCCTATCCGTCTACAACGGTCCAGCAAGCGATCATGAGGATCGGTTTTCACCAGTTGAGAGTGCTTGCCTTGTCGCTCTCTCTGAGGGAGACGTTCCCGATGGGCAAGACCGGACAGATGGATTATGAACTGTTCTGGCGCTCTTCTCTCTACCGGGGCCTCCTGGCAAGGTCCCTCGCCCGCCAGCTCAAGGCGTGCGACCCGGAGGAAGCTTTTGTGGCAGGGCTTACCCTGGAGATAGGCTTTCTGATTTTCCTTGAACTCTACATGAAGCGAAACGAACAGGTTTCGGACAGATCTTTTTACCCCGTAGAGCTCCTCCTCTCGTGGGAGACGCAAAGCTTCGGGATCAACCACAGGGAGATCGGCGAAATAGCCTTGAGGTACTGGAAGTTCCCTGAAAAGATTGTTGCATGCCAGGGCTTTTCGTCGCTTGAGGGACAAGTCGAGCCGGCAGGTCTTTCTCGCATATGCCGCATGGCGCAAGACCTTTCGGCCCTCATCTGCCAGCCTGACGCTGACTTTCACAACATTTATCAGGCGGCGGCGTCACACCTCGGCGTGGGCCAGGAAATCATCAACGAGGCGGTGATCACGACCCTGAAGGAGGTGAACGAGACCGCGGACGCCCTCAAGCTGCAGGTTGAGACCGAAAAGGATACATTTTTGCTACTGGAGAAAGCTCGCGACACTCTGGGTCGCCTCTCCGAGCAGATCTTGCAGCAACAGCGCAACATTCCGAGAGATTTCCACGGGAATCTATCCAGCGAGCTCGGCGATTCCTTGCCCTCCTTCGAGACCCTCAGGGATCGAGAGGATCAGAAACAGACGATTGCGTATACGCTGGAAGCGGTCGCCCACGAGATTCGCAACCCTCTTACCGCGGTGGGTGGATTTGCGCGCAGGCTTGCAAAGACCATGGACCCTTCTTCTAATAACTGGAGGTATGTGGAAGCCATCCTTGAGGAGGCAAAGAAGCTGGAGCAGTCGCTCAACGAGATGGGTAACGACTTAGGCAGAGCCGGAGATACAGGTAAAAACAAAAACGAAGGTTGAGGAAAAAAAGCAAAGGACAGGTTAAGAAAGGGTCCTTGTTTTTGCCTGGTTCTCTAATTATCGCGCAGATTCGAACTGAGCCAGGGCCTTTTCCGCCTCCACCAATACGCGCCAGAGGTTTTCACCGTCGCCCAGACCCACTTTAATCAGAAACGAGGCAATACTCAAATCGGTACGTGCCCGAAACAGTTCCACCTGGTTCAGGAAATCTTTGCTCGTCTGCGTTGCGGCTGAGAGATAAGTATCCAGGAAAACGTCTTCAGGAATTTCCTGCAGGATGTCAGGGTAATCGAGCAGTTGATTGCTGAATTGGGCAAGAAAAGTGCCCACATCGAACGCCGGCGGAAGAGAGAATGAGCTGCTGAAATCAATCGCGGCTATGTAAAGCGTCTCACGCCTATTCATATTATCCTGCCCGACATAAATGTTCTTAAGATGGTAATCCCCGTGGCCCTGAACCAGCTGTTCGGGGTGGCTCTCGTACAAGGACATCTCCGCTTTACGCACCGCCTCCATGGTCTCCCGCGCCCGCCGTGTGTGTGGGTGCTGGATCTTTTCGAAACGCTCGACATACCTGACCAGGCGCTTCTGCTCTATTTCGATGAATTCCTCGGGGGGGCTGATCGTGAGTCTCTGATTGTGGAGGCGGGCCAGCCACTGTGCCGAAAGCTGAACAAATAGTTTCGCGTCTTCGATGCCGGACCGGATCAGCTTTTCAAAGAGCGAATTGCCGCGCAGACCCTGTTCGATCAGGACCATCTCTTCATTGTCGTGTTCAATCGTCCTCGGGACACGGTACATACCCCGGTCGAAGCCATGGCGGGCGATCTCTTCCATTATGTAAAACGCCCTCTCCGCAGACTGCCATTTCTCGCCGGCATCGAACTTTCTGATGATGATTCTCTCCCTGGCCTCGTCATCCCCCTTTGTGCCTATGGTTATCTCATCGACACGGACGTTGGAACCCGCCCGTGGGATCTCCTTGAAAAAGGGTCGGCAGCGGCCTTTCTTGAGTTCCTCGGCCAAATCCGTCATGGTTTCCGCCGGATGGTCGAAGAGGGTCGGATAGACGCCTGCATAGGTCGCGCCGTGTGTATCCGTTCCAGCAATCGCATTGAACCTGTATCGATGCCAGTCCCTCAAGCCCCTCGTGTTTTCAGCAACCGAATGGTTTGAACTGAAGATCTCCACCCCGTCAAGAAGAGGATTCAATAGTGTTTCCGGCCCAGGCTTTTTCCCGTGCCTGTACGGATGCGCCAGGACCAACGCTGCTTGCGGCCACTTTGTCCGGATAGTGGCAACAGGCGTTCCTCTGGGAATGACCTCGTCGGCTCCATACACGAGCAGATCACCCATATCAGCGGTAGAGACCTCCTGACCGGACAGAATCAGGAAATAGTCGGCCATTTGCGCCTTTCTCCTGAGCACCTTCAATTCGCTCTCAGGCCACAAAAAGTGATGATCGGTTATGACAACCCCCTGCAGACCTTTCCTGTAAGTCTGCCTGAGCAGATCTTCAGCGCTGACGTTGCTGCATGAAGAATGCTCAGCGGTGTGGCAATGCATCTCCAGTAACATTGGACCTCTGGAACAAGGACGCTACGGTACTTAATTTAATATCGTATCGATATGGGCGCAACCAAGCGCATCAAAAGGCATTACGCTTTTCAGGAAGTTGAGCTTTCCGCGCGCTTGCCCCGATCCTGATGTTTCCCGGAAGGCTCTTACACGTTGCAGAAGAGGCTCGCTCGCCAGGCCCATCTCCTTCAGGACGTCGACAAACTCATTCCCCGTGGCCCTGCAGACTGCGGTTGCCTTATCGAGAGAAGCTTGATCGAGGTACCCGCCCTTCAGCAGAATCTCTTCCAGGCTGATAAAGCACCTCCGTCAGAGTTGTACGGCGGCTATGGAATACCCGCGGTTAGCTGCCTGCGAAATAAGCTGATCCGTTCAATCCTGTGTGCAGGGGAGCGCCCGGAATAAGGGGGACAAACTCCACTCCTGTCACCAGTAATTGATGCCGGATTTCCTTTTCCAATCAGGATCGAACTGGTCCTCAAAATAATTCTCCAGTTTTTCGAGAAGCCGCTTCCACCCCTTCTTGTATTCTTGGGTAAGGATATCTTCGAGAAAGGGAAGTATCTCCCCCAGCTTGTCTTTCGGAAGATAGGCACGCGCACCCAGGTCGTGAGACTTTTTCAAGGCCTCAGGGCTGAGCGCGTGGGCTGTGAGCATGCCCACCTTAAGATCCCGTTTCACAGCCAGCTCAAGGAGGTCGAAGCCTCGCACGCCCATGATATCAAGGATTACGATATCGTACGGGTTAGCGTTTATCAGCTCAACCCCTTTCTCGTAGGTGGTCGCCTTATCGACCTGACAGTTCGGGCAAGAGTCCTTTATCTCTCCCTCCAATACGGCCAGCACATCAGGTTCGTCATCCACGGCTAGAATTCTTTTACCATCCAAAACCGATGCTGTCATAACATGTCCTCCTCTTGGGTCAATTCTAAGAAAGGGACCCTCACGGTAAAGCAGGTGCTGAATCCCTTACGGCTCGTGACTGAAATTTCACCACGCATCCGCTCCACGAGAGCTTTCACACAGAACAATCCGAGCCCGAGCCCCGGTACGTCCTTCGCATCGTTTGTCTCTAGTCTGACAAACCGCTTGTACACGGCCTCACGGTCTTGCTCGGAAATGGCTGCACCATCGTTCGACACGGTTATAACGAGGTCGACGTCGCCGCTCACGGCCAGATCCATCTGTTCTTTGCGATATTTGAGAGCGTTGCTCACGAGGTTGCGCACGATATGCAATACCTTTTTCCGATCGTGATAGAAGGGCGTATGCGCGTACCTGCCCGATACAGCCACCGAAATGGAATGATGCGCGAGGATTTTCTCTATCTCCGCATCGCTCCCGGCCCTGGCAAGCTCATCACCTGCCCCGGGGTTTACAGACTCCAGCCCCTCTAAGAGTGCTTCCTTGATCAGGTCCTGAACCGTGAACCGCTCTGGGTGGAACAGGTTTTCTTCGGAGCGGGCAACCTCGAGTATATCCTGCACTAAGCCCCGGGCTTTCTGCGTATTCCTTCTAATCCGTTCAAGGGAGTCTCGCTGGGGCCCCGTTAAGTCACCGTATCTTTCTGTTTTGCCGAGAAGGCTGTTTACCGTCGTTGCGACCACTGCGAGTGGCCCGACAAGGTCATGGACCAGAAGATCATAAAGATAATCCTTTTCGTTCATCGATCTACCTCATCGCGCTCGCAGCCCGGCGTTCGCCGGGCCTACCCTCAATCGGGAAGGCGCACCAAAGGTGCTTTCACCGGATGCGGCGCAGTCATCAACGGCTTTGTAATGTCTGCATAATATGATCTCTCTCGGGCATCTATTTCTCTCCGTAATACCTATACCATAGTCCCTCACGTGTATGTAAACTTCTATTTCGACCATCAAGCCCTATCTTAAAAAAAACCGGCTCGTGGGTCAAGTGAAATGAACCCCTACAGCTCTTTCACGTACTCCGCGATGTTCTGACAGTGGTCAGATATCCGCTCCAGATTAATCAGCATCTCCAGAAAAACAGGGCCTGCCTCTGCACGGCAGACACGCCTGTGAAAGCGGTCCAGGTGTCTCTCCCGTGCCTCGCGCACTTTCACATCGACAGCTTCCTCGCGCCTAAAAACGTTCAGTATCTTGGCATCATCTCTTTTGTCCAACAGCAGAACAGCATCGTCGACATTGGCCATGACCAGTGCATCAATCTCGTCAAGCTCCGCCATTCCCTTCTCGGAAAACTCGATGCCTCGCTCTTCTTGCTCAGCGGCCAGCTTAGCAAGGATCATGGCGTGGTCTGCAAGCCTTTCTATATCATCCACCATAGCAGTATATGTAAAGAGCTGCTTTGATAGCTCCGGCGAAAATTCTCTGTCAGATATCTTCCACAGATACGCTGCTATTTCGTTCCGTAGGTTATCGACGACCGCCTCCACGTAAACCATGTCTCGCCTCTTCGCCTTCCGGAACGTTTTTAAAAGGTCGATGCTGTCGCGAACCATGGTCTGTGCGAGAAGCATCTGCCTTTGCAGTTCTCGTTTCACACAGAGAAGCGCCTCCTCGGTTTGCGCCAGGCAAGCCTCATTGAGGAACTCAGGCCAGACCGGAAGCGTCTGTGCCTTACCGGGAACCAATCTCTCCAACATCACCGAAACCGGCTTGAGCAAAAAGATAAATAGAGCAGCGATGATCAGGTTAAACAGGAAGTGGCCGAGTGCAATCTGCTGCGACAGACTCGCCGAGAGACTCTTTAGAACCACGGTCAGTATGGGTAAGAGGGGAAGGCAGATACATGTCCCGGCGCATTTGAAGAAAAGATGCGCAAAGGCCGTTCTCTTCCCGTTAACATTTGAGACGAGCCCGGCAAGCAGAGCTGTCACGGTCGTTCCCACATTTGCTCCGAAGACGACCGGCAGCGCACTATCGAGGCTGATGAGACCTTGCTGCGCCAGAATGGCAACCATGCTGATCGGTATCACGGATGCATGTACCAGGGCGGTGAAAATGACGCCGGCGGCCAAACCCAACAGAGGATGTGCGGCCCGTCTGAGAAAAGCGGAAACCTCCGGACTCGCCTTGAGTGGTGCCGTTACCTCACTGATAAGGTAAAGCGCGAACAGCACGAGACCAAAGTAAAGGACTACCTCTCCGACAATCTTTCGTTTTCCGTCAGCTGTGAACCAGACAAGAGCCCCGCCCGTTACGCAGATGGGGAAAAGCGCCGTGACTTTCCAGACGACGAGCTGTACCGTAAACGTAGTACCGATGTCTGTACCGAGAACCATAGCAAGGCCATGGTAAAGACTGAGTAGCCCGGCGCTCACCATACTGACGATGAGGGCGGTGGTTGTTGAACTGCTCTGAAACAGGATCGTTGAGAGCATGCCCGTTGCCAAACCGGACAGAGGGGTGCGCGCTGAATACCTGATATACTGACGGACACGGTCGGTGAAAAGTTTCTGTACTTCGGTGCTCAGCTTAGCGATCGCGTAGAGAAAAATGAGAAGGGCCGTAATGAAGAGAGACAACCCCTGGAGCATGCTTTATCATACCACGATCATTTAGCGCTTCAAATCCTGACTAAAGGTGTTTGAGACTCAGCGCGCTAAATTCCAAATCCAAATTTCTAAATCCTAAACAAATTCCAATGTTCACGGCAATCAAATCAAAATCTCCGTGGTGCAATAGACACTGTGATTGGAACATTTGGTATTTGATAATTTGACATTGTTTCCGGGTACCCGCTTGCGGGTGGTGGTGCTTGGAATTTGAGATTTGGAGAGATACAGCCATCGACCACAGCCCTTCTTGTGAGCACGCGATAGATGAATCTTCAGAGATCGGGGCGGAATCTGCTGATTCTATTTCTTCGGCTGTAACTCCGCGCAAACAAGGTCGCGCAGTACCTTCGTACTGGGCGCCTTATCCAGCGGGGTCCAGGATGCGTGAGGATACTCGTAAGATGCGATTTTCGAGCCCTTTTTGAAGTGGGACAGGGTGACACATCTCCCCTCCGGTTTTGCGCAGTTGAATTCCCATATCGACACGGTATACTCCTGACCTATGTCCTGAACTTCAGTCCCGAATTCCCTTGACAGTTCCTGAAGACTTACCAGAAATTTACCCATCGTGGGTGCGTATTTGACAGGGACCCTCACGATCTCGGCCGACACACGCTGGACGGCGCTTCGATCTATGAAGTAGAGTTCATTGTTTTGCCCTTCCACGATGCGATCCCAGTGCATACCTGTAGGAGATGTGTTTCGATCCTTGCACCCGGGAACCATCATAGCCATCAAACAGACCGTCATCAACATAACGACACGCCAGACTGACCCTCTGCAGTCGAAGTGGGACAGTAACCGGGGAGGCAGACACGGGAAAGAGTTCACGTGAGAAAGTCCTCTACTGCGGACAGATCAATCACCACAGGTCGGGTTTTATCAATCGAGAAGCTTGCTTTCTTTGATCGCATAGTAAATCACATACGCCCACGAGAGGATACCATGCAGGATCGCGAGAGAAACCGTTTTGTGAATACTCCACGAAATACATATGGCTAAACTGCTTCCAAAAACGTACGCTGCCCTTATTAAGCCCATGTGATCACTCCTTTCTTAGAGGTCAGCAGCCGGCTGGCTGGTGCCTCACTTAGCCGTTCTTCGATAGTTGTACCACACGTAGCAGGCAACGAAAATCCTTTTCAGAGAGACTTTTTTTCGCAGAAAGATCTCTTTTCTCTCCCGGGCACACATGATATACTTAGATCAATGTTCCTAACAATGTTCCTCACACGTGTATGGAGATTAGCATTTCCCGTGCCACTGTTCAGCACTATTATGATCCATCTGGTCGTCTTCCTCGCTCTCACCGGTTGCTCGCTGGGAGAAAATGGAGAGAGTAAGACTCGACAGGTGACATTCTTACCTGCGAACGCTTTGCTTAGAGCAGAGGTCGCGGACACGGAACCTGCGCGCGAAAAGGGGCTCATGTTTCGCACATCCATGGGCGAGAACGAGGGAATGATATTTTACTTCGACCAGACAGGCTATCATGCCTTTTACATGTACAACACGCGTATCCCGCTAAGTGTCATTTTTTTGAATGAGAGTCTTAAAATTGTCGACATACAGGATATGGCTCCCTGCAAGGAACAGAACCCTTCCGCCTGCCCTATCTATGCGCCTAAGGCGGCATGTAGCTACGCAATCGAAGTAAATCAGCAATTCGTACGAAAATACGGAATAAAGACAGGAGACCTTGTAAGGATTAAGAAGTAACTGAGCGCCTGCGTCCTATAAGGTTTGTTGCATGGGTCCCAGCGCTCGCCTTCTGCAGTCCTTCGAGTGGAACATCTGCGTGGGGCTCTTTCTCACAAAGACGGTGCCGCACTTGCAGACTGATTCACCGTAAGTACGCCCCTTCAGGCGGCCCATATGAATGTTGAGGAGTTTCAGGCAGCTGTCGCAATAGCCCAACTCGTTCTCCTCATTCATGTCATTGCCGCATCGCGCACACACCAGAGAACCCCAGCGCCTCGGGTAATCGACGTAGCGTCGGTTACCGCATACCCAGCATTTGTACACCTTGATGTCAAAATAACTGTCATCAATCATTTGCCCGAACCCACACTTTTCACATACCATAGGACCCTCCTTTCGCTCGTTTTCCATTATCGGACGCGTACTTACATAGTTTAGGGTCTCTTCTCCGCGTCTCATTCCAGCGATTATCCGGACCAATTTCATGCAAATCGCGCGCCAAATAATCAGGATTGACCCGCCCCGGCCAGGGATCTGCGGGGAAAACAATAAGACGCAATTGAGGCAAGGACCAATACCGTGCCCTCGTTGCGCCATATGTTCTGCTTAAGTTTACGAGAAAAAGGCCGAAGAACTAGAGTAAGCCCAGCGAATGCGTATTTTAATCCATATAGGCAACACACTGATGTGTGAGGCCATCAAGCAGTTACTTACCAAGAATGGTTATGGTGATGTCGCGGTGCACGAACAGGGCAACACCAACGGCTTTGAGCCTGAAGTGGTGCTCACGGATATTTCTACCATCAATGAAAAACTGATGGCCGGCTATCCGAATGCAAAGATTCTATTGATGGATACTGGTGTGGATAAGGAAAAGATAATCACCACACTCCTCTCGTATAAGATCCACGGCATCCTTTCCTGCGACACTGAATTCCCTCTCCTCAAAAAGGCCCTTCTCGTGGTGAGCCAGGGACAGATATGGATCGACAACAGCACCGTAAAAACGTTTCTCCACGAGTCAGGTATCGTGTCAAAGGCCGGCAAGATAAACGGCATAACCTCCAGGGAGAAAGAGATCATCGAATATGTTTGTCAGGGCTACACGAACAAGGAAATTGCGAACAAGCTCACCCTGAGCGAGCATACGGTCAAAGCCCACCTCAACAGGATCTTCAAAAAGTTCAATGCCACTAGCCGTTCCAAGCTCATCACTCTCGTGATGAATAGCAAATAACGCACCATTTCCCTTGAATCAACTCCGATTGGACAACGGTGACATATTTACCCATTCTGTCCTTCCTCTTCCCATCTCTGGCAGGCTTATTGCATTTCCCCTGCTAGCCTTGAGCTTTGCGCTGAAAATGCGCCAGGGGTATTATTTGATCTTTTTAGGAAAAAGGTATCGGCAATATAGGCCGGAAGCAGCTCACATGCAACGCAAGAGTCACGGATTTACGCTCATCGAGATGCTCCTTGCCATCGCATTGTCTGCCCTCCTCTTGGTTATTGTTTATTCGACCTATTTTTCGATAGCGCGATCTATTGACACCACGCTGGAGACGCAGGAACTCCTCGATACCGGGCGAGTATTGCTCGAAATGCTAAAGCGGGATATCAGGGGCATCGGCGGGAGCCGTTTCCCCCTCATCAGTACAGTACAGGAGATCGATGGCAAACTTGTTACCAACATAGTCTTTGTCACGTCGGCACCGAGCTCAACCAACCCATTCAGGTGGAGCAAGGTGGGCTATGCCTTGACACGAGACGACCAGGGCCGATGGATATTTGTCAAGAAAGAAGCCAAGAACCCGGACGATGATATCGATCAGCTTGGAAAGGTTTTTGAGATATCGAGACTGGTCAGCTCCTTCCGGCTGACTTTCTTCGATGGCACGGAGTGGGTGGAACAGTGGGACTCGCGGTCCACGGGCAAGCTGCCGAAACAGGTGAGAATAACAGTAGAGATATCGGATGAAAAGAGAAACGTGCAAACTTTTACGGCGGAAGAGGGTATTTCCGGTGCCGTCTAACGAACACGGTTTTGTACTTGTCACGGTGCTTCTCGTGATTGCGATACTCTTCCCTCTGGTGCTGGCCTTCAGCTCGAGGGTACAGATAAACCTTCTCCAAGCAGACAATTTCCGAAATTCTGTCCAGGCGGTGCGCCTTGCCAGGTCGGGGGTTGAAGGCGCAATCGGCATTTTGAAAGCAGACGACGCAAGCTACGACACTTTGAAAGACATGTGGGCGCTCGACTTTCCTACCCTCGGTGTAGGGGAAGGAAAAGTGGAAGTAAAGATCCAGGATGAAGACGGCAAAATTCCGATAAATCAGCTCGTGCTGCCCAACGGGGCCGACATAAACAAGGATGTGGAAGAAAGGCTCCGTAAGCTCATAACCCGGCTGGGGGGGCGCCCGGAGGTTGTTGATGCCCTGATTGACTGGATGGACGCAGATAACACTATAACGGGCCCGGAGGGTGCGGAAGACGCCTATTACAAAGAACATGGATACAACTGCAAAAACGCACCAATCGACTCCCTCGACGAGTTATCCATGGTGAAAGGTTTCGACAAGGAACTGTTAGTGGACAAGCAGCTCTTGCATTACGTGACGGCGGCGCAGACCGATGGCAAGATTAACGTTAACACCGCCCCCGCGGAGGTCTTGTACGCTGTCCTTGGTGCGCAGACGACCGCCCTGGCACAACCCCTCAATGACAGTGATGTAGATGACCTTGTCCGCTATCGGGATGAACATGAATTCAAGAACATCCAGGACGTCAACGCCGTGGTAAAAATCTCAACAACGCAGGCAGGGAATATCGCCAGTCTCATCAAGGTCAATTCAGCCTTCTTCACGGTTTTCAGCAAGTGCTCACTCGGTAAGGTCGTCTACAACTCGGAAGCGCTCTTGCAGCGGGACGGAAATAACATAACGACAGTATACTGGAGAGAGTTTTGAGAAAGACAGCCGCGGCAATTGTGCAAGATAAGGGGGGCTGGTACGGTCTCACCTTGGCTGCCACGGACCGGGAAATTAGTGATGTCAAGGTTTATTCCGGCTACAGCCTGGATGAATTGAGGAACATGTTCGGCGATCAGCCCTGCGCCGTCGCTCTCGATGATACAGCCGGTTATCTCTTTACTCTTACCTTCCCCTTCAAGGGGAGGAGGAAGATCAGTCTTGTTATGGGCGGCCAACTGGAGGAGATGCTT
>JADGQN010000419.1 GCA_017881765.1 Syntrophobacterales bacterium
TTGCCTTCATTCATAGACCCGTGTTTGGACACGGGTACCCCTCTTCCGGGTACCCACGTGAGTGGGTGTTGCGTCGGCACGACTCCGACGTACTTATAGTACGCCTCCGTCCTTACAGGATGCTTCGCTATCGCTATCCTCCTGGTCGCCCGGGGTACCCGGCCGAAGGCTAGGTCGTATTTTTGAATTCAACTTGGTATTACCTATTATTTTTCTTGCTCTTACAAGCCTTTTGCTACTACCTCAGAGATGTCGAGGGCTTTCATCGAGTCTGATTGTTCTTTGTCCTTTATAGCATCTTCCATCATGATGAGGCAGTAAGGGCAGGCCGTAATAACGGTGTTTGCCGAGATCGCGATGGCCTCATCGAGGCGCAGGTGATTTATCCTCTTGTGGTGCTCTTCCATCCAGATCCGGCCGCCGCCCCCTCCGCAGCAGAAGCCTTCGTCCTGATGCCGCCCCAGTTCCACGAAGCGATCCTTGGCAAGCTGCTTTACAACGCTCCTCGGTTCGTCAAAGACCCTGTTGACGCGCCCCAGGTAACAGGGATCATGGTAGGTGGTTGTGCCTTCGAGGGAAGGAGCAATATTTATTTTCCCTTCCTTCGCAAGCATGGAGAGCAGCTGCGTGTGATGGTAGACTTCGAAGGTGCCGCCGAGCTGCGGGTAATCGTTCTTGAGCGTATTATAGCAATGTGGGCACGCGGTCACGATCTTTTTCACGTTGAGCCCTTTCAGGAGCTCGACGTTTCCGGCTGCAAGCTCCTGATACTGATACTCGTTACCCGTTCTTCTCAGCGGGTCCCCGCAACACTTTTCATCGGGTCCGAGGACGGCAAAAGAGACCCCCGCCTTCTGAAGAATCGTTGAGAAGGCCTTCGCAATCTTGCGGTTTCTATCATCGAGAGATGCGACGCAGCCCACCCAGTACAGGTACTCCACTTCTTCTTCCCCTGCTTTCTTGATATTTAAGCCCTCTGTCCATTCGAGCCGTTGCGACTTGCCCATGCCATAAGGGTCAAACCGCGTCTGGAGATTCTTGTACAGGAGTTTCATTTCCGAGGAGACCTTGCTCAAGGTCATGGTAAGGTACCTCCTCATTTCGAGGTTCTTGTCAAACGTGGGTATCGACACTGGGCAATTTACCTGGCACGAGAGGCAGGCAGTGCAGGACCAGAGCGTCTCCTCCTGGATCACGTTGTCGATCAGCCCCTCCTCATTCTTTACGCCGTGGGCGGCCCGCTCCCATTCGCCCTTCAAATCCTGAACAAGTTTTTTCGGTGAGAGAGGTTTCTCGCTCAGATGGGCGGGACAGCGGTCCTGGCAGCGGCCGCAGCGCGTGCATGCGTCGAGGTCGAAAATCTGCCTCCAGGTGAAGCCATTGATCTGATTGACGCCAAACTCTTCCGCTGTCTCGAAGTCCTCGATGGCGGCCACGGAACCACGCGGCGCCACCTCCACGCCCCTGAACATCATGTTGAGTGATGACGTAACGATGTGCAGGAGCCTGCCATATACTGCATACGCCAACAAGCCGAAGGAGAGGACGCCGTGTGTGTACCAGAGCACGGCGTGGGCCGTCTTGATGCCTTCCTTCGTGGAGCCCGCGAATAGGGATGACAGAAAATAGCCGACGAAGCTGACGCGTTCGTAATCGGGTTGGTCGAAGGCGATCCTCGCAGCCTCGACCAAAAAACCCGTCAGAAGAACTACAAGGATCCAGGTAAGGGCAAGGAGGTCATCCGGCTTGTTATCAAGCCTCTCCGGTTTTGATATGTACCTGCGGATTACGGCCATGACAATGCCGACGATTGCGGCAAGGCCAGCTGCGTCGAGCAGGAAGGAAAAAATGAGATAAAAGTTGCCGTGCAGAAAGGTCACGCCTGCGATGGGTCGCAACAGATCATCTTCGAGGGCCACGAGAGCCGTACCGATGGCGAGAACCAGGAATCCCCAGAAGATGAAAAGATGCATATATCCGGGATAGCCCTCTCGGGGTTTGAGAATTGATCTATGAAAAATTCCGCTCTTGATGAAGTAAGCGATCCTGTCCCACATGCGTTCCTTGAAACTGAAGGAAGTTGCCTTCCCGATTTTCCACATAGCGTAACGCTTCTTGAGTCCATAGATGACGACGATGAACATCGCCACCATCAGGGCGTAACTGATCCAGCGCGCTCCCTGGCCGACGTTCCAGAAGATCTCTCTCCCAACTTCCATATAAGCCCCCTTGATCGTTGATTCTTAATTTATATGTGAAAATATACACACAGTCAACAGAATTCGTTTTCCGTTGACATAAACGGGCACATTTACTAAGCTGTTTGCTATGAAGAGCTTCTTCCGCGAGATGTTTTGGGACTTTTACGAAAATTTCTCAGAAGTCTTCCTGAGCATCATCGTAATGGTCGTTGTGATGATAATCGGTCTCATCATAAGCTGGTTCGCGAAAAAGCTCATCGAAAACGTCTTGACGCTTTTTCGTTTCGATAAATGGGCATCCGATGTCGGAATCTCGCATTTTCTGGCTCGTGGAGGGGTGAAGTCTTCGCCCTCAAAGGTCGTTGGAAGGATCGCCTTTTGGCTTCTGATCATCGCATTTTTCTCTTTCGGGCTCAACTTCGTCGGAGTGCCGCAGTTCACCGAGTACGTATCGAGGATATCGAGTGCGCTTCCCCACATATTCGTCTCTTTGATTATTGTGGTTGTAGGGATAATCTTCAGCACGTTCCTGAGCAGGGTGATCTATGTGGGGTGCGAGAACGCCAATATAGGTTATGGTGATATCATAGCCAAAGCTGTACGCATCCTGCTTATCATCATCACCTTCGGCATCGTCTTCGAGTACATGGGCCTGGGCAGCACCATCCTGAGCATATCCTTCCTCATCATCTTCGGCGGGATCGTCATGACTCTTTCTCTTGGGCTGGGCATAGGGTTGAGTCATGTGATAGCCGACATCATCAAAAGCAAGTTTGTGAACCACCACAAGGATACAGGAAAAGACTAAAACGAAGGTAGAGGGAGAAGTACAGGTAAATACAAAAGCAGGTAGAGGTAAGGGCAAGAGCAAAGGTAAAGGTAGAGAGCAAACACGAGCTTTCAGGTTCTTCTCTTAACCTTCGCTTTAGTCTTTACCTCTTCCTGCTTTATCTCTTACCTGTTTCTTCTATCCGTTCTCAGAGGTAGCGCTTGAACCATGCCAGGCTCAACTGTGCGGCCCTGTCACGATGGGCCGGGTCGGTAAAGGCATGATCGGCTCCCTCGATCATAATAAACTTCTTCGGCCTCTTCAAATGGTCGTAAATGGCCTTCCCTTCAAGACAGGGGACTACTTCGTCCAATTCCCCGTGGATGACGATGGCGCGAGAGACTTTCCGTGCCTCTGACAAGAGGTCGTAAGTTGAGAAATCTTTAAAGATCGAGGGTCGAAAGAGCATCTCCGAGATCTTATTATCTTCTGTTCTTTCCAGCATATACGGTGTTGCCCAAAGCGCTACGCATCCTATCTTCTGATTCTTGGCGGCTTCGACCAGGGCCGTGGATCCCCCGAAGCTGCTCCCAAGGATCCCTATCCTGCCGCTATCTATGGAAAGATGGCCCAGAACGCGCTCGAGGATTGATTCGAGGTCTCGAACGCGGATCGTAAGGGTCGTATCGGCAATGTTCCCTCCGCTCTCGCCGCAGCCGTGATAATCGAAACGGCAGGCGGCTATGCCTGCAGCGCAGAATCGTTCTGAAAGGTAGACATACTTGGAGCTCTCTTTTGAGCTGATAAGCCCATGCGACAGTATGGCGCAGGGAAACCGCCCCGAACCGTCAGGGATTGAAAGAAGCCCGGTTACCGGGTGATCTCCCGATGTGACCTCGAACTTTTCTATCATCGCAACCCTCCTCCCGCTTTTCCAGACACTACTTTTTTATCGCAGATAACAAGATAACAGTGGAGCAGAGGGAAGAGGGAAGATCGTTTCACTAGGAAGATCGCTGCGCTAGGAAGCGGTTGCGAACTTCGACTTTGATTGTCTGTAGAGTACATACTTCTATCTTCCATCTTCCTAGCCCGCAGGGCGGGCTTCCATCTTCCGAGCGGAGCGGTCTGGTTCTATGTCCTGAGCGTTACCACGCCAACAGTGCCGAGGGAGAAGAAAAGCAGGTTCGCAAACCATGCGGCGAAAAGCGGCGGAAATATCTCCGAATAGCCCAGGGAGAGTGAGATGGAATGG
>JADGQN010000420.1 GCA_017881765.1 Syntrophobacterales bacterium
TGCGCTTTCGAGCTACCCGGATGTCTCCTGGACAAGCGGTTCCTTCCCTGACGGCGAACGAAAAGAGATGCTCGATTTCAGCTTCAAACACTGGAAGGAACATAAGCCCTACCTAAAGGGATGTCTTGCCCTCACGCTCAAACGCATGGGGCGCGCGAAAGACGCAGCACTCGTCTGGGAAAGCGTGATGGATTCGGCAAAGACAGCTGAAGATCAGGGCACGTTCTGGGCGCCCGAGGACCGGGCCTGGCTCTGGTACAACGACACGATAGAGACGCACGCCTTTGCGCTCCGGACGACCATGGAACTGACACCGCAAGAGCCGAAGCTGGACGGGCTTGTGCTCTGGCTGCTCATCAACAAGAAGTTGAACCACTGGAAGTCGACGAAGGCGACGGCCGAAGTCGTCTATTCGCTCGCCCGGTATCTCAAGGCTGCGAAGCAGCTGGGAGTTAAAGAGGCTGCAACGGTCATAGTCGGCAACCAGAAAACTGAATTCACTTTTGACCCCGACCAGTATACGGGAAAGAAGAACCAGGTCGTCATTCCGGGCGAGAAGATCGACCCGAAAACGACCTCTACGGTTACGGTGGAAAAAGAGACACCCGGATTCATGCTCGCCTCGGCAACCTGGCATTTCTCCACGGAGAGGATGCCGGAGGAAGCACGCGGGGATTACCTTAGCGCGTCCCGCTCATTTTTAAGGCGGGTCCATACGGGCAAGGAGTTCATTCTCGAACCGCTGAAAGAAGGGGCGATGCTTCAGGTTGGAGACGAGGTGGGGGTCCAGATTTCTCTCCGGTCGAAGGCCGCGATGGAATACGTGCATCTGCGCGATCCGCGCGGGGCGGGCTTCGAGCCGGAATCAGCGCAGTCGCGCCACAAGTGGGACCTAGGCATTTACTGGTACGAGGAGATTCGGGATAGCGGCACCAATTTCTTCTTCGAATATTTGCCGCAGGGTGAGTATACGTTCAAATACCGCATCAGGGCCGCGACCGCAGGCACGTTCAAGGTAGCGCCGGCAACCGTCCAGCCCATGTACGCGCCCGAGTTCGCAGGGTACTCGTCCGGAGCCGTACTTGCCATTGGCGGAGAGGGTAAGTGAGGCATAATGGGAAAGTAATTAGCTGATTGATTATTGGCTGATTGGGCAAGAACACAGCCTCACAGAGAGCCTACAGAGATCACGGAGCGGCCAGAGCGGCAACCAAAAATAAGACTTTATCTCACGCCCACTCCCCCGTTTTTCAACGGGGTTGTTCGAGTCCGCGGAGGCCACAGAGAAAGCGCGCAGAGAGTTTTTCTTTTGACCTGCTGTGAGAGAGCGCCACATCAGGTCAAATCCGACGCCTGCGGCGTGTGCAGCATACCCTCCAGTGGACGCGGACAAGTTGAGCCGCCGCGCTCGGACGTTCGCTTCTGATATTGGTACGAAATCTTATTGACGTTTAGACGTTAAAACGCTATCCTTACACAGATAGACCAGGAGGTGACGATTATGGCTACACAGGCCAAACGAGCCACTATATATTTAGACCCCGACTTGCATAAAGCATTGCGCCTGAAGGCGGTTGAAATGTCCCGGTCAGTATCGGAGCTTGTCAACGATGCTGTCAGAGAAGCCCTTGCAGAGGACGCCGAGGACCTTGCAGCCTTTGAGAGAAGGGTTGGAGAGCCTTTGATCAGCTATGACGAAATGGTCAAAAAGTTAAAGAAAGATGGCCGTATATAAGGTCTATTTCAGGGCGTCCGTAGAGAAAGACTTTTCCGCAATACCCAAAAAAGATGTGAAGAAGATCCTCCGGAGAATAGAGATGCTCGGCAAACACCCCAGGCCGGTCGGTTGCGAAAAGTTGACGGGTCAAGAAAGGTACCGTATCCGCCAAGGACGATATCGTATTGTATATTCAATTAAAGACTATGAGCTTACCGTCTGGATCGTGAAAGTTGGGCATCGTAGAGATATCTATCGGTAAAGCGAACGGCTCGTTCCACCAAGGAGACCAACCAATGCCGTACGACGAGGACCTTGAAGAGCGGATCGAGAGGATTGTGTCGCGGTGGCCGAAGACCGTAAGTAAAAAGATGTTCGGTGGCATATGTCATCTGATCAACGGAAATATGCTGGGCGGCGTGTACCATACCTACCTGATCCTTCGTCTGGGCGAGGAAGGTGCGTGGGAGGCGCTGAAACAGCCGTTCGCCAGGCCTTTCGACGTCACGGGCAAGCCAATGAAAGGCTGGGTCATGATCGAAGGCAAAGGGGTTGCCGGCGACAAGGAATTGCAGGCCTGGCTGAAAAAGGCGCGGAAGTTCGTGGAGACATTGCCTGCGAAGTGATAGATTTGTGGCGGACTGATACTGCGCAAATATGGCGTCGGCTGATTCTGTGACTAAGGGTGAAATATAGATGAAACAAGTACTCCGCGTATTCATGCTTTGCTGTGCGATAGCATTCATCAGCACTACTCCATTTGCCGAAAGCGGCGAATCCACTGTTAGAGAAAAGCATAAGGTCATTGTTGATGGGGCCGAAGAATTTTGGAGCCTTCAATGGACGAGCACTCCAAGCCCTGCATGCGGGCCGGAAGATGCGGACTGGATGACCTGCCCCTGTATGGGTTTCGCCTTCGGGGAGCAAGGGGATCTGGAACTCGTGAGAAAAAGGGCTGGCCACAAGGACGAGCGACTCTCTCTCACACACGTGTTCGGCGCGTACGATGCCGATGTCCCCGTAACGGTTGGTGACGGACGCCAGGCCGTTCTGAGGCGATGGGACGAGCACAAAGACGATTTAGACAAGCAGGATTCACCGACTTTCGCCGCACGGGTGAAAGCCCGGCCAGTCGCCCGTATAATGAAGTTCGCGGATTACGATCACGACGGAAGAGCCACCGAGTTTGTTTTACAGATAGGGACGTTACCCTGCGGGAAAAGGATGAGCGTGGTCGTGGGGGTTTCCCGCGCCAACCCTCGTTTGCATGTTTTCAGCAGTGTCGAGCGCCCTGGAGAACCTCTCGTCTTGCAGGCCTGGCACTGGGAATCTCTCCGCCGGGCAAAAGGCCCGGTCAAGGTTATTCAGTGGCCGTGTGGCGATCATGGATACGACGGTGTGGGCGAGTACGAGTTGAGAGCGAACAAGGGCAACATCTACGCAATAAAGCGGCAATACGAATGTGGCGAAAACGGTCAGCGAGGGCGCCTCGTCAAGCAAGAGAACTTCTAGGGCGATGTGAGCCCACCCTTATGGGCCAGAACGGTGGCCGTATCTTGGAGCAAGAAACGGCGCGAGGCGAGAAAGCAGATGGACCTTTAACTCGCCGCCGTGATAGAATAGCCTATGATTTTCATAAGAGGTCCTCAAGGTTCCCCTACCTGCGTATACCACATAAGAGTGCGCCCATAGCTCAACTGGATAGAGTACCGGACTTCGAATCCGTAGGTTGCAAGTTCGAATCTTGCTGGGCGCACTCTTAAAACTGCCCCATTTCCCCGAACATCGTACGGACCCTAGCTCGTCGTCTGACACACAGGTCTACGGCTTAGCTTTAATTGACAATTGAAGATGCGACGGGGAGACTTGACGGACTGGCATGTGGCAGATAAAACTATGGCGAAACGAACCGAAGAGCGTGGATGATCGTTGTGACATGACCGTGACGATTCAGACGCTCTAGCAGGGGAACACGGTGTTGAGCCCGGAGGATTACGTGAAAGTGCACTATTTGCCCTCTTCTATCCTGATCATCATTACAGCGGTCATGCTGATAATGGCAACAGTTGTAGCGGCATCCGCGCAGGAGCCGCGCCATATCGAGATCCGTATCATCAATCCCACACCGCCGGAGCAGGCGCCGGGTGACGCCCCGACGAGGGTGACCAGGCCGGCGGGGCCGGAGAGTCCAGGTAGAGGGGAGCAACGGCAAGGTAATGCTCCGAGAAAGGTGATCAGGACGCCAATGTGGGAGAGCCCGGAAAGAGAGGAGCAACCTCAAGACAATGCTGTGACGAAGGTGACAGTGATAGGGAACCGCGTACTGGTTCCAGTAACACTCGTCTACCAGGACAATGAAGTCGACGTTCAGCTTGTGCTGGATACCGGCGCCGGAGGGACAGTCATTCACAAAGAGATCGCAGATCTGTTACATGTGGATTTAAGCACCGAGAGAAAGACCCGATCCAGGGTCGCTGGAGGGGCCTATATCGAGGGCCACCAGGTTA
>JADGQN010000421.1 GCA_017881765.1 Syntrophobacterales bacterium
GGAAACCGAAAAGCATGAACGATTCTCCAACCTCAGAGTAGAGCAAGCCATCGGGCTTGGGGTCCAAGAGCTGGTCACTGCCTGCCCCTATTGCATCACTGCTCTTGAGGATAGCAGGTTAGTCATGAACCACGCGGACGACATACAGGTTAAGGACATCACGGAGATACTACAGGAAGTCATATAGAGAACCTAGAAACCTGACGAGGGTATAGCGAAGTGGAAAAAGAACTGGCAGAAAAAGAACAGATTGAGCAGCTTTCCAAGAGTCTCGCAGAGAGTAATACCGGGGACGTTATGGTTGTGGGAGGAGGGATCAGCGGCATCCAGGCCGCTCTTGATCTCGCCGAGACGGGTCTTAAGGTCTACCTGGTTGAAAAATCACCGGCCATCGGCGGCAAGATGGCCCAACTCGACAAGACCTTTCCTACCAATGATTGCTCCATGTGCATTGAATCTCCAAAATTCATCGAATGCAGCAGACATCCGAATATAGAAATCCTGACCTATACCGAAGTCGAAAGGGTGGAAGGGGAAGCGGGTGAATTCAAGGTAACGCTTCTCAAAAAGCCCAGATACGTAGAAGCCGATAAGTGCACGGGTTGCGGCACCTGCGTGGAGTACTGTCCGGTCAGAGTCGAGGATGAGTATAATCAAGATCTCTCTATGAATAAAGCCATCCACATATATTTTTCCCAGGCGGTTCCGCTGGTCACGTACATAGACCGTGAAAAATGCTCTTTCCTCAAAGAGGAGAGATGCCAGATCTGTGCGGGTGTCTGTAAGAATGATGCAATAGATCTTTACCAGAAACCGGAAAGGTTGGAGGTAGAGGTAGGGGCAATAGTTCTGTCTCCGGGCTTTGAGCCGTTCGACCCTAAGCTGAGGAATGACTATGGTTACGGAACCATGAAGAATGTCGTAACCAGCCTCGATTTCGAAAGGATACTCTGCGCAACCGGACCTTACGAAGGCGAGATAGAGCGGCCGTCAGACAAACAGCATCCGCATAAAATAGCCTGGATCCAGTGCGTCGGCTCACGGCAGGTGATCGAGGGTGGCAATAGCTATTGCTCGGCCGTATGCTGTGCCTATACCCAGAAACAGGTCATCCTGACAAAAGACCATGACGCTGAGGCGGAGTGTACGATATTCCATAACGACATCCGCTCATTCGGAAAAGATTTTGAACGGTTCTACCAGAGGGCGGAGAAGCTTGACGGCGTACGGTTCATAAGAAGCTATGTATCAATAGGGAAAGAAATCCCGGAAACCAAGAATGTGACCATACGCTACTCTACCTATGAGGACGGAGTAAAGGAAGAGGAGTTCGACCTCGTCGTCTTATCCGTTGGATTGAACCCTCCTGAGGATGTGAAGAAATTAGCCGACAAGTTCGGCGTCGACCTGACTCCTCAAGGGTTCTGTAGAACGAACCCCATTAACCCTATTGAGACCTCACGACCTGGAATCTTCATAAGTGGAGCATTCCAGGGCCCTATCGATATACCCGAATCCGTTATGTCTGCCAGCGGCGCCGAAGCGCTTTGCGGCCAGTTGCTTGCCGCGCAGCGAGGGGACCTGGCAACGGCAAGAGAATACCCCGAGGAAAGGAATGTCGCGGGAGAGCAACCCAAGATCGGCGTCTTCGTCTGTCATTGCGGCGCAAACATCGGAAGAGTAGTGAATGTGCCATCAGTGGTTGAATATGCTTCCGGCTTGAAGAACGTTGTCCACGCCGAGGAAGCCCTCTTTGCTTGTTCAACGGACAATGCCAGAAAAATAGCGGATGCCATCCGGGAAAAGGGACTTAATCGCGTGGTGGTTGCTGCCTGTACGCCAAGGACGCATGAGCCGCTATTCCGCGACACGCTGCGGGAAGGCGGAATCAACCCTTATTTCTACGAAATGGCCAATATACGGGAGCATTGCTCCTGGGTGCACTCCAAGGAAAAAGATGTCGCCACACAAAAGGCCAAGGATCTCGTCCGGATGTCGGTCGCCCGCGCCGCCCGCCTGGAGCCCTTGCAGGAATTCCAGCTACCTGTCGACAAGAGGGCGTTGGTGGTTGGAGGAGGCGTGGCCGGCATGACGAGTGCCCTGAATTTGGCCAACCAGGGGTTCGAGGTGTTTCTACTCGAAAAGGATGCAGACCTGGGGGGAATGGCTCGAAGAATTCATTATACCCTGGAAGGGCTGGATGTTCAGGCATATCTGCGTGACCTTGTGGGTAAGGTATATCAACACCCCTCACTTCATGTAACTACTGATGCAAACATCACCGGGGTATCCGGCTACGTCGGAGATTTCGTTACGACAGTGAAGAGCGGGTTGATGACCAAGGAAATTCACCACGGCGTAGCGATCATTGCCACGGGCGCCGAAGAATATAAACCTACCGAATACCTTTACGGACAAGACAACAGGGTAATGACCTCGCTGGAACTGGAGGAGAGTATCGCCAAAGGCGAAGAGAAAGTAATCAACGCCCAGAGCCTGGCGATGATTCAGTGTGTAGGCTGCAGACAGGAAGATAGAAATTACTGCGCCCGTATATGTTGCAGCCACTCCGTAAAGAATGCATTGAAACTGAAAGAGAAAAACCCCGGGATGGATATTTACGTTCTCTTTCGGGATATGAGAACGTACGGGTTCAAAGAGGATTATTACCGGGAAGCGGCGGATAAGGGCGTAAGGTTTATCCGCTACGAGCCGCAGGATAAACCCCAGGTGGAAGTTGGTAAGTCGGAGGAAGGTCGGCCCGTTCTAAAGGTTACCGTGACGGATTTCATTTTAGGCAAGAAGCTCGAACTGGATGCTGACGTGGTTGCTTTAGCTGCCGCCGTTATTCCTTCGGCAACGAGTAATGAAATAGCCCGGTTTTTCAAGCTGCCCTTGAATCCTGATGGGTTTTTCCAGGAAGCCCACGTAAAATTGAGACCTGTGGACTTTGCCGCGGATGGCGTCTTCCTGTGCGGCATGGCGCACTACCCCAAGCATCTGACGGAAGCGATCAGCCAGGCCTATGGTGCCGCCGGGCGCGCGGTAACGGTTCTGTCGAAGGATTCCGTCACCGCCTCGGGCTCTGTCTCTGAGGTAAACGAGAAAGAGTGCGTATCGTGCGGTGGATGCATCAAAGTCTGTAAGTATGGCGCCATAGAGTTCCATGAGACACCCGTAGGCAAGAAGGCGCGGGTTAATCCCGTGCTCTGCAAAGGCGATGGCCTCTGTGTCCGTAAGTGTCCTGCGCAGGCAATTTCGCTAAAGCATTTTACCGATCTGGAAATCTTCAGCCAGATTGACGAGGCGATTCCGGCGCTTGCAAAAGCGCGGTAAGGGCAGTAAAACAGGAGAGACGCATGAGTGCAGACTTTGAGTTCAGACCGAGAATCTTAGGTTTTATATGCTTCTGGTGAGGCTACGGCGCAGCTGACCTGGCTGGAGTTTCCAGACTGCAATATGCGACCGATATCAGGCTTGTCCGTGTTATGTGCACCGGCAGAGTTGACCCGGCATTTATAGTGCGGGCTTTCTCAAATGGAGCCGACGGGGTCTATGTCGGAGGTTGTTGGCCCGGCGAGTGCCATTATACTACCGAAGGAAATTATCATACCTTAGGCACGATGCTTCTCATGAAGAGGGTGCTGAAGTATGTAGGCCTGAACCCCGACAGGTTAAGGGTTGAATGGGTGGGCGCCTCTGAAGGAATCCGCTTTGCGGAAGTCATGAATGATGTTTCCGCAAAGGTTAAAGAAATGGGACCGCTCGGGAAAAGTGAAGGACTGGACGACAAGGCATTGAAGTTCAAACTTGAAGCAGTCAAAAATCTACTTCCCTACATCAAGCTCGTAGAAAAAGAAAGGCTGGGAGGCCCCTTTGCTACAGCAGAGGAATATAGCAATTTCTTCGCCAGTGACGAGGCAGAAAGGTTATTCCGTGAATTGGTCGCGGATAAGCTGGCAGTAAGCCAGATTATGCTGCTTCTTGGAGAAGGAGGACGCCTGACCAGCGGAGAGATCGCTAACAGTCTGGGTTTGGATACCTCTGATGTCACGAGGCACCTTAATAGTTCAGCGAGGCAGGGCCTTCTAAGGTTCGATGAAACACAAAAGGTTTTCGTGGTGCCCGGCGTGAAAGAGCAGGCACGGGCTTAAGAGAAGGATGGAGGCTAAGACAGGAACTATGGATCAGGATAGGGTCAACCAGATTATCGATAAGTATAAG
>JADGQN010000087.1 GCA_017881765.1 Syntrophobacterales bacterium
TAAAGGTCCCTAATGTTTCCTCTCTTAACAACACTTTAAACGGGTCCTTATCCTTTTTCTAAAGTATCCAGCGCGAGATCCAGAATCTTCTCGGAACACGGGCAAACACCCGCGCAGATGCCGCATCTTGTGCACGAGTCCAATGCGGATTCCGCATACTGCCACACAGCAGCGTCAGTCTTGGGGTCGAGCGACATTTGGGCGAGCCAGAGAATGCCGAGCGGACCGACAAATTTCTCCGGCATATCAGCGAACACGGGACACGCCGATTGGCACATCAGGCATTCAAAGCATCTCGTGAGCTGGACATAACGATCCGTGGCGTCCGGGTCGACGGATTCCCATCTATCCCTGATCTGCAGCATGGTCGACACTCCCGGCAAAAGCTTGAGGATGCGCTCGAATGCCTGTCTCCTGTCGATGACGAGGTCCTTGATCAAGGGAAGGCCGGGCAGAGGATCGATTTTGAGTTCCGGTTCGATCACTCTTTCGCAGGCAAGACAAGGGGTGTTATTGACCATGACGGCGCATTCTCCGCACTTTACCACCCCGCAGGCAAATCGAAAACTGAGCTCAGGTTGAAAATCGCGATATATCCTTCTGAGGATGTCTAATATGGTTTCTGTTGGCTCTGCGTCGAGCACATATGTTTCGTATCTTCCTTGTGCATCGGAATCAGGATCGAACCGGTAGACATCGCATTTCACGTTCATTCCGCTTACCTACGCTATTTCCTTGGCGTTAATCTCTGCTCCGCTGCCTCTATTCTTTGTGACCACCAGGTTCTTCAACCACTTGCCGTCGTTCGGCAAAGGAAAATCCGTTCGATAATGTGACCCTCTACTTTCCTGGCGCATAAGGGCTGAACGTGCAACGAGGAGTGCCGTCGTGATCATGAACTTGACTTCGATTGCCTCCATTCTGTCGCGGTTATAGGTGCGGCTGCGAGACCCGACAGCCATTTGCTCCTGAGCAGTTCGTTGAATCTTTTCCAGGGTATCTATGGCTGCCTTCATTTCCGTTCCTTCCCGGACCGGGCCGAGCTTGTCCCACATGACCGCCTGGATTGCTTCTTTAAATTCAAACGGCCTGACGCCCTTTCCGGTTCTCATGGCCGTGCTTTCCAGAGTGTCAATTTCCCTGTTTATCTCGCCAGCATCAAGCGGGATCAGCTTTTCCGTTTCGGCGAAAAGGGCCGCAGTTCTTCCCACAAGTGGGCCGAAGAAAAAAATTTCGGTCAGGGCGGTTCCGCTCAGGCGGTTTGCGCCATGTACGCCGCCTGTGACTTCGCCGACGGCGAAGAGACCGGGGATGGTTGTCCTGCACTGCTCGTCTATTTTGACGCCGCCCATGAAGAAGTGCTGGCTCGGGATCGCTTCAAACGGTTCCTGCCACTGCGCCGCGCGCTCCCCGTA
The DNA here is from genome assembly GCA_017881765.1 of Syntrophobacterales bacterium. Lineage (GTDB taxonomy): Bacteria > Desulfobacterota > Syntrophorhabdia > Syntrophorhabdales > WCHB1-27 > JADGQN01. The sequence goes on from JADGQN010000087.1 coordinate 1,416, forward strand.
GATTTCCCTGAACATGGCATATATATGCGGGACCGATGTCCTGAATCTGAGTAAAATGGCCGGGTCATGATCGCGAGGGTCAACGATTATCGCCTGGTTTTTTGTGCCCCTGCCTTCTTTGATCTCAGTGAAGTTCGCTCTCGAACCTATGTCCCGGGTTGTAAATTCCATTCGCTGAGGATCATACTTTGTCATGTATCGCTCGCCCAGCCCATTGTAAAGCTTCACGCCCGGTCCAAAGTGTGAGCACATACCGATCATCTTCCCTCTCCGTGTTTCAGGATAGGGAAAATTGATCGGCAGAAACTGGACCATCTCCATATCGATGAGCTCAGCCCCCGCGTCCAATGCCATTGCGTAACCATCGCCCGTCAACACGGTGGAGTTAGTCGTGACTTTATAAAGTGCACCCAAGCCCCCTGTTGCCAGGATCACGCACTTGGCGTTGAAGGCAGAATACTCTCCCGTCACAAGGCTGAACGCCAACACCCCGATAACCCGGTTTTCCTTAAGCAATAACTTGCTTGCTACCATTTCAGGAAAGAGAACGATCTCGTTCCTCATGAGCGCCCTGCTCAGCGCGTGACAGAGCCCGAGCGCCTCACGCCGGTCGAGATATCCCCTGGGAAATGCGTGCCCCTCTCCCTGCTTTATCGTTCGCAATGTATTGGCATCTTTTCTATCCAGGAGATAACCATAAGTCTCGAGATTGAACACAGCGGGTACTGCTCCGTCTGCAAGTAGTCCTGCCAGTTTCCGGTTGTTCAACCCGCCGCCGGCCCTCAAGATGTCGGCAAGGAATATCTCCGGGCTGTCGCTACTAGTGTAAGGAGCGCTTGTGCCTCCCGCCGACATAATGGTCGCCCCGCCCACCAACGAGGACTCCTTCGTGAGCAAGGCTACGCTCGCACCCCGCTCTTTGGCCGCCAATGCGGCCAGTGCGGCAGCGCCGCCGCCGCCGACGATGACGACGTCAAGACTATGCGCGGCGAATGTCACTCTGCCTGCCATGATAGTTCCTCAAGAATAGCGTTCTCATTCCCGGTGCCCCAGCGCTTTGGACAATTCTTTTCCGACCCGCATCAACTTTGGAGCGTACTCTGTCCTTAACACGTCCATCGTAACGTCCTCGGGCTCTCCGACCAGGTTGACCGCGCAAGTGACTCCCGTTGAGGAGAAGACCGGGACCGCAACCGCAAGGATTCCCCTCTGATGTTCCTGATTGCTTACGGCAAACCCATCTTTCCGCACGTGGGCCAGGATGCTCATGAACCGATCCTCATCGATGCTGAGCTCAGGAGGCGGCTTAACTTTCTTAAAGAGCTTCCTCACCTTTTCAGGGTCGAGATGCGCCAGAACAGCTTTCCCGACGGCAGTGGTCCACAGAGGTATCCTGTTACCAACGCCGATGTTGTAAGTCCTGATGCCCGGAACTCTGACTCTCTCTACGTATACCATCTCATCCTTGTCGAAGACGGCCAGATTGACGGTCTTGTTACATTCTCTAGAGAGCCTCTCCAAATAGGGCCTGGCAATCTCGCGAAGCTCCATGCTTTGCAGCACGGAAAAACCTAAAGACAATACGCGCATCCCGAGGTAGTAACGTTTGGACTGTTCTTCATATCTCAAGTAGTTCATCTCGGATAGGGTCTTTACTACCCGATGAAGGCTCGACTTGGGGATGTCAAGAAGCTTTGCCAAATCAGCGAGCGTGAAGCTATCCCTTCGCGGGCTGAAACACTCAAGCACCAGCAGGCCCCTGGTCAGCGAACCGGCAGAATATTTCGTTGAGTCTAAACGGCTTTTCATCTCTTACCGTGCATATTCAAATGATGTCAAGATCGGCAACTTTTCTCCCAACGCTTCTTTTCCCACCTTGGTTTAAAGTATCGTTCCATATATGGAATGCAATTCCAATAAATGAAGACAATAATCTTTTACTGCACGTGCTACTTCTTGTCAAGAAAATTTATTTTCCGGATACGCGCCTTTCAACGGGTCATCCGATTTGCGATAACTCGGGCGATCCCTCAAGGCCTATCAGAGTCTTTCTGAGTTCGGATCAGTCGTCATGTTAGCGGAACAGGCTATGTTAATGATGTCTCGGGGGGCTCCCGGTCTGCCCCCCGGAACAGCAGCCGTCAGTGACCAAACACGTGGCGACACGGATACATGCCCACGTTTACTATCTTGCCTTTCTGAACCTGCTGAACACGGACCGCATCAACACCCTCTATTTTACCCGGACCATAGGTCATCGGTGTGCTGCTTAAGCCGCCGGTATCAAGGTTTTTGATCTTGTAAAATCCATTATTCAGCACGTCAACCGGCTTTAACTTCTCGAGGGGCATCTGTTGTAACGCAAGTCTCAATGCCTCAACCTGGGTCATAACCTCAAGCAGCCCGGTAATGTACGCAATGTTGGTGACCCGCTTGCCGGCAGGACGACCTTTATCGAGCACGTCACGGAATAATTTCATCCCAGGGCAGGGGTCATCCCAGGAGGGAAAGCCACCGGCAACCACATGACCCTCACCCAACTCACCCATCGACGGAAGGAATATTTGAAGATGACCTGGCGTAGCAAGCGCAAAAGTCATCTTGTAATCAAGATGTGGCCCCATGCCGAGCCTGACCATCTCCTTTACGGTCGGCTGCGAACCGGGGTTAACCATGACACCCAGGGCAAGGTCAACTCTGTTTTGCTTGAGCCACATAAGCTGGGTGGTTGGTGGAGCGGTAGGTACCAGAGGCACATACTGGATGCCGACAAACTCATAGCCCGCCTTCTTGACATACTCGTCCATTTCGGGTATCTCAATCGACTTACCCATGGCGTTATCCGCGGTAAGGTAGGCAACCCGTGGCTTCCTGGGCTCCTTCCATTTTTCTTTGTACCAGTCCGCGACGGCTGCTAAGGAATCGGTATAAATAGGGTAATGGGTGAAGATGGTTCCCGGCGGCGTCATGAGAAAGGGTCCGGTGGCCTGAATCGTGGCGCCCATGCCGTCCGCTTTCAGTCTGTCCTTTAGCGCCAGCGCCTGTGGCGACCCCGAACACCTGAAGACCAGCATTCCCTTGGCTTTGAGTTCCTCATAGATAGAGAGCGCCTTGGCCGGCTTAAGCTCGTCGTCTCGCCACAACACTTCTATGGCTATATCGGCAGGCCACTTTTCGTTTCGCCACGGAGCCATACGCTTCGTCTCATTTACATATTTCGCATAGTCCTCGAAGGCAGCCAGCATGGCCGTTACATCCTGGGCGTAAGCTCCCGTTAGCGCAAAACTGCTGCCGATATAGACCGTTTTAGCGGGTTGAGCTTGAGCGCTTACCGTTACGCTAATGGATGCACACATCGCAATCCCTACCACTAAAGCGATGTAACAAGTCCGTTTCCACATACCACACCTCCCCTTCCTTGGTCTATTTAGTCTATCTGGTCTATCTAGCCTGTTTCGTCCATCAACGAAGCACGAAGCACTACCACGGCTTCTCTGGTTTCTCAGTGGAATACCGCTCCACCGTCTACGACAATAGTCTGTCCGGTGATGAAATCACTATCATCGGATGCTAGGAATAGAACAGTACCGGTAACGTCCTCGGATTGCTCGTCCCGCTTGAAACATCGAGTGCCGGCCACCATGGTGCGTGTCTGCTCGGGAAACGTGGGGTTTCCCCGTATGGCCTCACTGATGGTAAATCCGGGAGCAACGGCGTTCACACAGATTCCGTCGTTACCCACCTCCCTTGCCAACACTCGTGTAAAAGCGATCACCCCTCCCTTTGAAGTGACGTAGTGAATGAGGTAGGGATTCCCTGAAAAGACGGTTCCGGAGGAGACATTGATGATCTTGCCTTTTCCCTGCTTTTTCATTTGCGGATATACAGCCTTGCAGCAAAGGAAGGTGCCTCTGAGATTGACCCCCATCATCCTGTCCCATTCCTCCACGAGCATCTCATGAAAAGGCCTCTTCACGACATCCGCAAAAATGGCTGCATTATTCACCAGGATATCAATCCTCCCGAACCCCTCTATCGTCTTATGGACCATATCGTTAACGCTTTGCTCGTCAGCCACATCAGTACGAAGAGCCATTACCTCGCCGCCTCTCTTCTCTATTTCATGCGCGACGTTGGTTGCGTCGAGAATATCCGCAACGACAATTCGCGCCCCTTCCTCAGAAAGTCGCAGAGCGTAATCCTTCCCGAGCCCTCGAGCACCACCGGTCACAATGGCAACTCTTCCCTTAAGTCTCACCTGCACCCCCTTTCTCCAAATTTTGCAAGCCTGCTTCGTGAAAATTGGCGCAGCATTCCATATATGGAATGCTATTCAACATCTGCTATTCCCATTCTATAAGGCAGGCTATTTTTGTCAAGAAAAAACGGTTGCAAAATTTGTCTTGACAACAAATGGGGATAAGGAAAGGATATTGGTCAGAGCTTTGTGGTCGGTGCGGGCACTACGGTCTGGAGGGAGACGTCAACACAGTTGAAGACAGGAATCCTGTGCTTGTCTTAAGCATACAAAACAGAAAGAGGGGGAACGTATGGATCCATTGAAGGTCTATCAGTATTCGAATCCAGGCAGGCTCATCTTCGGCCCAGGCGCGTTAGCTGAGCTCAAAAAAGAGTTTAATGTGAAGGATAAGCCTCTCATCATCACGGATGAAGGAGTGGCCCGTGCAGGGATTTTAAAGAAAGTCACGGACCTCCTCATTGAAGCGGGTATCCGATACGAACTTTTTGATCGCGTGGCGGCAGATCCTTCGATCGAGGTGTTTGAGGAAGCGGCCGCCTGTTACAGGCAAAGGGGCTGCACATCGCTCATCGCCCTCGGCGGTGGGAGTTCCATTGATGTCGCAAAGGGTGTTGCCATCAGGGCGACGCATGAAGGGACGATAAAGGAATATGCGTCAGGCAAGCCTGTTGAGGGCGTGCTGCCCTGGATCTGCGCAATCCCGACCACCGCGGGAACGGGTTCTGAGGCTACTGCCGTGGCCGTCGTGTTTGACCCCGAGACCAAGGTGAAGATGGTCCTGAAAAATTCCGCGGTGGTTCCGCGGGTAGCACTGCTCGACCCGCTCCTGCTCGCTTCGGTGCCGCCAAAAGTGGCCGCCGACACTGGGGCCGATGCACTTGCCCATGCAATAGAGTCTTATCTCTCCCTCGCCGGTCACATGATCACCGATGCCATCGCTCTGTCCGCAATCAAGATGATCATGGGCAACTTGCCGAAGTTCGTGGCAAACCCTCAAGACGTGGCGGCGGCGGGCCAGATGCACCTGGCAAGTTGCATGGCCGGTCTATGCTTTGCGAACGTGGGCCTCGGTCTCGCTCACGCACTGGCTCATCCCGCGGGCGTCTATTTCCACGCAAGCCATGGCCTCTCCTGCGCCCTCTATCTGCCTGGAGTCATGGAGTTCAACGCGCCCGCCTGTCCGGAGAAATTCGTCGCCATCGCTGAGGCTGCCGGGAGGGATGTTCGCGGACTCTCCGCCGAGAAGGCCGCGACAGAGGCAATAGACGCGGTTCGCGACCTGTTTGCGAAGGTCGGCCTTCCGAGGACGCTTTCAGAGATGGGAGTCGAGTTCAGGCTGGAACCAAAGATGGTGGATGACGCTTTCACATCACCGCCCGCAAAAAGTAACCCGCGGAAAGCGGAACCGGAGCAGATCGCTGCCCTGTTTGCTTCCGTGAAGTGACTACTTTGAGCGAGGAGGCTGCTATATGGCTGGATATGCGGGCAAGGTAGCGTTTGTGGATTTGACGTCGGGCTCGGTTACGAATGAGTCGCTTCCGGAGCAGGTCTATAGGAGCTTCATCGGTGGTGCCGGCCTCGGCGCAAAGATTCTCTATGACAGAATGAAAGCGGGGGTCGACCCTCTGGGCCCGGAAAACATGCTGGGATTCCTGCCTGGCCTGCTCAATGGGACAGGTACGCCCATGGCGACAAAGTATACGGTTGTAACCAAGTCCCCGCTTTCCTATACGTGGGGCGATGCCAATTCCGGGGGGCTTCTCAGTTCGGAGCTGAAAGCCGCGGGCTACGATGGGATATTCTTCACGGGTACTGCATCCAAACCAGTTTACGTGTTGATCAACGACGCCACTATTGAAATCAGGAGTGGCGCCCACCTCTGGGGAAAAAATACGCGTGAGACGGTTGAAGCCCTGGTCGATGAAACAGGAGATAAACGGCTGCGGGTCGCGTGCATCGGTCCCTCCGGGGAATCGAGGTCCTTGATAGCATCGATTATCACGGATGATGGGAGAGCAGCCGCGCGGTCAGGTGTTGGGGCAGTGATGGGGTCGAAGAATCTGAAAGCAGTGGCTGTCAGAGGTTCCGGCAAGGTGGAGATAGGGAACCCCGGCGAAATAGCCCGGCTGAGAAGCGACACCATCAGCCACCTGCGGGATGTTGACCACCTTCCGTTCATTAAGGTATTGAGCGGGCCGGGCACGTGTGCCGGTCCTCTCGGATTGGTTCCTGCCGGAGCATCGCCCATCAAGAACTGGAGCCTTATCGGGGACAAAGCGTTTCCGGATTACGTCAAGATTGCCGGTGAGCATATCACCAAATACCAATTGAGGAAGGCGGGCTGTGGTAACTGTCCCATCAATTGCGGCGGGATTCTCAGTGTAAAGGAAGGCCCCTTCGCAACCGAGGGCCGGAAGCCGGAATACGAAACGATCACCGCCTTTGGCACCATGTTACTCAATAGTGATGCGGAATCTATCATAAAGGCAAATGACGTCTGTGACCTTTACGGCATTGATACCATTTCATCCGGCACAACGTTGGCCTTCGCAATGGAGTGTTACGAACAGGGTATTATCGGAAGAAAGGAAACAGACGGTATAGAGCTGACATGGGGCAATGCCGGCGCGATCATTGCTATGCTCGAAAAGATCGGCAAACGGGAAGGCTTTGGAGCCGTGCTGGCCGATGGTGTTCAAAGAGCGGCCCGACAGATCGGCAAGGGTGCGGAGAAATATGCGATGCATATTCATGGACAGGAACCCGGTTTCCATGACCCCAGGATCTTCCCGTTTCGCGGGCTGAGTTACTTGGCTCACCCGACACCGGGCCGACATATGACCTCCATGCCGTCCATACGGCTCGAAGGAGAAGGCAAACTTGCAACGTATCCTGAGGTCCAGAAACCCCAGGGAGATGACGAAGTCGAAAAGAGAGGCAGGATCCACGCCCTCGGATCGAGTTACAGCCAGGCATTCGGAAACAGCGGGATGTGTCTGTTCGCCCTCAGCGGGGGGAGTAATTTTCCGTTGGTTGAGTTTGTTTGCGCTGCAACGGGCTGGGACTTCACGGCTGCGGAAGCAATAAGCGCCGGCAAGAGAAGCCTATCCTTGCAGCAGGCGTTTAACATGCGACAGGGGTTGAGCGCTCGAGATTTTGCGCTTCCGACGAGAATTGCCGACCCTCCCGCCATGGGTCCATTCGCCGGAAAGCTCGTTGACTTTGACAGCCTGCGAAGAAGCTATTATAAAGCCATGGGATGGGAGCCTGAAACGGGTAATCCATCCAAGGAGTGCCTGGCGGAATAAGTGTGCCGCTTTCGAATGGTAATTACAGTCCTGATGGTTATTCCTGAACAGCGCATTAGTGGAGCAGCAGCCTCACCTCTTACTAAGCAGAACTTACAGAAGGGGCTAACCGACTACCCCAGTAAACTAGTCTTGACAACTGACCGGGCGTTAGATTTTTCTTGACTATAATTCTATAGGCAACTTATTATCTGATTTCAGCGCACCGCTAAATGGCCTGAATAAATACAGTTAGGGGAACATGAAGTCAAGAGGATTATCTTACGGCTTCTGTTCGGTAGTTGTCTTGCTCATCATACTCTCTATATCGGCGTGGGCTGCGGAACCAGCTACTAAAGTGACTAAAAGCGGTGTAACTGAAAATAGGATGAGCGGGTAAGGAAGGCCTACCTGGGCATGTAACTGCGATCTGCGGTTACAGGAAGAGAAAAACGGCTAGCGCAAAAAAAAGGGTAGAATCATGAAAGGAAAAGGTGTCGTCCTGGCCTCGGTATTTCTGACTCTCTGTGGCTTTTTTGCAGCCCTGGCTTCCGCTGCAGAGTATCCTACAAGGCCGTTGGAGATCATCTGTCCCTTCTCAGCCGGAAGTGACCCGGACCTGATGGCGAGGCTCATCGCAAACGTCGGTTCAAGGCACTTCGGCCAGCCCATTGTTGTCGTGGATAAGGCTGGTGGTGCGGGCGCGATTGCCGTCGGGGATGTGATAAGCTCCAAACCGGACGGGCACAAGGCAGTCTGGGAATCACACGCGTATTTTGCGACAACGGTCAAGACCCAAAAGGTGCCGTTTAACGCGAATGACCTGATCCCCGTTGCCAATTTTTACGAGATGAAGCAGGGTTTGGCGGTCAGGGCAGACGGTCCCTTTAAGACGCTTGATGACCTCCTTGACTATGGAAAGAAACATCCGGGGGAACTAAAGTGGGCCCATTCGGGACGCGGCATGATCATCCACTTGAGCGCGATGGTGATCTTCCGGAAAGCCGGGCTTAGCACAGTCGAGGTGCCGTACAAGGGCAGCTCGGACGCCGGTGTCGCCCTTCTCGGGGGACATGTGGACGCGTGCACACTTCCGATAGCCACAGTGATAGAACAGGTAAGGGCGGGTAAAATACGCTTCCTCGCGGTTTATTCCGACAAACGGTACAGTGATCATCCGAACGTGCCCACCGTGGTCGAGCTTGGCTTTACCCAGGCCAACCTCCCCAGTTTCTGGGGTCTATATATCCGCAAGGATACCCCTGCGCCGATGAAAAACGTGCTGACCGATATGTGCAAGAAAATCGCCGAGGATCCGGAACTGAAGAAAGGCATCGAGAAACTGGGCGGTCAGCCGCGCTACGGCGGGCCTGACTTTGTCATGGAGGCCATAAAGAGATCGGAAGACATCGGGGTTCCTCTCCTCAAGGAATTGGGATTGTACGTGGAGAAATAGGATGAAGATGGGATTGTTACAGGCCGGAATCTTCCGGATCAGCCAAATTTGCAGGGAGACTTTGTGATGGGCATTGTCGAGCAAGACAGAGAACGTTACAGAAAAATCTTCGGTGAAAGAGACAAACAAAAAGACTACTGGGTGTATAGCATCTGTTCTCTTTGCTACGGTGAGTGTTCCATCCGCGTAAGGGTCCTCGACGGGAAGCCGGTTGCCGTGGAGGGTGTTCCCGAGAGTGACCGCGGGGCTCAGGGGAGCCTCTGTGCCAAGGGTGTCAGTGCCATAATGGACTGGCACAATCCGAACAGGATCCTCTACCCGGTAAAAAGGACCAATCCGAAAAAAGGGCTGCATGAAGACCCGAAGTGGGAGCGCATTACCTGGGAAGAGGCCCTCGACACGATTACCGAGAAGCTTATAACGGCCCGAAAGAAAGACCCGAGGTCAACGTTCTTCGCCATGACCCCCGGGCCTACGGGCGGCATGAGATCTAACGTTACCTTTACCCGTTTTTTTCCGGCTTACGGCACTGCGAGCCACGCCTCCGGCGGTCCCAGCGTTATGTGCGGTGCCAGCGCCCATCATCTAGGCGCTTTACAGTATGCCGCATGGGACATAGTCCCGGATTACCGGTACTGCAACTATGTGCTGCGCTGCGGCGGAAATGAGGGATGGGGAGGCGGTCGTAATTCGAGCGCCAGCGTCAGGCTGGCGGCAGCAGCCAGAGAGCGGGGCATGAAGATGAAGGTCATGGACCCTCAGGGCTTCACCGTTGCTTCCAAGGGAGAAGAATGGATACCGATCCTGCCGGCGACGGATATAGCCGTTTTCCTGGCTATATCTAATCTCATCGTCAATGAGATAGGGGTTTATGATAAAGAGTATGTGAGACACAAGACGAATGGTCCCTACCTCCTCGGCCCCGACCTGCTTTATGTGCGGGATCGGCAGACGGGAAAACCTCTTCTCTTTGATGAGGCTGACAATAAAGTAAAAACCTATGATGACCCGACACTGACCCATCCCTCGATTGAGGGGAAGTATACGGCTCACGGGGTCGAGGGCCGGCCCGCTTTCGCGCTCATCAAGGAACATCTCAAACAGTATAAGCCCGACTGGGCTTCCGAAATAAGCACGGTGCCCGCGGACACTATACGACGGCTCGCAAGGGAACTTGTTGACGAAGCAAAGATCGGAAGCGTTATCGAGATCGATGGAGTAAAGATCCCTTACAGGCCTGCCTGCGTTGTCGGCTACAAGGGGCTGCAGACCCATCAGAATTCTTTTCACCAGTACGCCGCAATGCATCTGATAAATATTCTGCTCGGTAATCAGGATGTGTGCGGGGGGCTTATGGGTTCAGGCACACCGAGGAGTCTTGGCTATCCCGAGACAGGCCGATTCGCCTTCTCGCCTTACGGCGGTTTTGAAGGCATGCTCACTGCCGGTGCCTGGCCGGTTGGATGGACCGTGTGGCCGCCCCGTAAAGTGGAAGAGCCCGGCAATCGTATGAACTTTCAGGACGTGCTTTCCCACTCGGGCTCCAACATCTACCCTTATGCGGAGGACTGGGAAGAATTGTGGCACAACGCCGGCCATTCTTTTCAACCGGAAGTCTTCTTTACCTACGGCGCAAACGTGGTAATGAATATTATCAGGCCGGAAGCCGCGGAAAAGTTTCTCAAGAAAATCCCCTTTGCCTGTGCTCTTCAGCCGTTCCACAACGAAACGACCGAGGGCTTTTGTGACATCGTCCTTCCTGAGTCGCATTACCTGGAGACGCTGGACATAACGAGTGCCTTCGGCGTCACCTATAATTATCCTGTAGGGATGGACAAGTGGAGCTTCCACCTGAGACTGCCGGTTACCGAGCCCAGGGGCGAGGCAAGGGACGTTCAGGACGTCATGAACGAACTGGCCGACCGCGTGGGAATAAGACCGCAGTATAATGCGCTGCTGGATGATTTTTATACGTTCAGAAAGGCCAGGCCACCGGAGGGGAGTAGCGAGGTCGCTCGCATTATCGAGCCGGAGGAGAGGATATCGAATGCAGAATTTGTTGACAGGATATTGATGTACCACTTTGGTAAAGAGCGGGGCCTGGCATGGTTCAGGGATAATAGTCTCATAAATTGGTACAAGAGGCCGGAAGAATCTTATTGGCGCTGGTTCATCAATGCCCGGGTGCCGATCTATCATGAGGGGGTCGAAGCGGACAGAGAGGAAATAAAGAAGAAGGCTGAGAAAATAGGCTTTCATTTGAACTGGGATTACTTCACCGGGATGACCAGTTATTTTCCTTCCGTTATTTACACCGAATTGCCTGCGGACTCCGAATATGACCTCCTTGTTATCTCACAACGGGATCCGCTCATGACCTATCGGTTCACGGCGCATAACCCGTATATCAATGCAGCGGCTTTACTCAATCCTTACACCTATAACATAGCCATGAACGCGGAAACGGCGAGGAAGAAGGGAATAAAAGACGGCGACACCATCTGTCTTGAAAATCGTTTCGGGGACAAGCAAACGGGACAGGTGAAGCTTACCGAACTGATACATCCGGGGGTGGTGGCAGCGGTCGGTTTAGGGAGTTGGGCCAAGGGGAAACCGATTGCCAAAGGAAAAGGCATAAACCCCAATGCCTTGCTCAGACATGATCAATATCATTTTTGTCCCATATCGGGTGCAGCCGAACCGACGGCGCGGGTTAAAGCGTATAAAAAACAGAATGCGAGGTCGGCAACATGAGATGGGGTATGCTGATAAATCTGGTGAAATGTGTCGGCTGCTACAGTTGTGTGGT
>JADGQN010000422.1 GCA_017881765.1 Syntrophobacterales bacterium
CGGCACTGCCGCCTGGACGGTCTGGAACGTCCCCTTGACGTTGACTGCCTGCACCTGGTCCCACTCCTCACTGGAAATTTCGTAAAAAGGTCTCTTCCCGAGAGCTACAAAAAGGGCCGCGTTGTTTATCAGGACATCGATCCTGCCAAATCGTTCTATGGCCGCCCGGACCATAGCCTGAACGCTTTCCTCATTTGAGACGTCAGTCTGAACGGCTATCGCCTCGCCTCCCTTTTTCGTTATCTCCTCTTTGACCCCGGTTCCATCGGCGATGTCCGCGGCCACGATACGCGCACCCTCTTCGGCCAGACGCAGGGCATATGCCTTTCCGAGCCCTCGGGCGCCCCCTGTTATGATAATTACCTTTCCGCTAAGCTTCATACGACCCCTCCTTTAGGGATGATTGTTCTAAATTTGGGTCATGGGGCAAGGGTCATGGGTCCGGAAAAACACTTTGCTACTTACTGTAACTAAAAACGGCCATCAGGCTGTGTCTTTCAGCGGTAAGCGCGGCCCCTACTTTTATCACTTGTCCTCCTTGACCCGTGACCCTTGACCCATGCCCCCTTCCTACGCTATTCCGCTCTTGGAATGTTTCTCGCCTTCTCTTCCTTGGTCCAGTAAGTAATGCGCTCTTTTATGAACTTGACTTGCGCTTCTGAATCAGCCTTTTTGAAGCCCTTGGCCTCCATATCCTTGACGTGCTGCTCGATCACCGGTTCAGCAGCCTTAACCCACCGTGCCCCCTCTTCGGGCGAGAGGGAAAAGATCTGGCCGCCCTGTTTCCTCAGATAGTCCCTTGCAGGGATATCCAGTTCGCTGGACAACACGGCATACTTCTCCTTCCACTCCGACGCTACTTCAGTGAAGGTCTTCTTGGCGTCGTCCGGCAGGCTGTTCCACTTATCTTTGTTCATTATGATATAGAAGGGGTATCCGAAGCCCACCACGCGAGAGTCGGCCGCGAACCTGAGCAGCTCTCCCGTCTTCCAGCTCATCCACGTCTCCATCGAATCGTAGGTCCCATCGACAACGCCTCTCTGCAGCCCATCGTAGATGTCGGGCATTTCGACAGCCACGGGTGTGCCGCCGAGCGCCTTCAAGACGTCGGCTGCCTTGCCCGCAGCTCTCAGCTTAACGCCTTTCAGGTCCTCGAGCTTTCGCACAGGCTTCTTGACGGTGGCTATGATCTGCGGTCCCGGTCCGAAGAAATGGAGCACATGCACGGCGTCCCATTCTTTTGGCTTGAACTTGTCGTAGAAGTCATTCATCACCTGTGAGGCGATCCAGCCGCTCGGGTACCCGACCGGCAGGTTGAGCGTTTCCGTGACCGGGAAACGACCCCTGGTGTACGCTATATGGCAGAGACCTATATCCGCCATATCGTTTACCACCCCATCGTAGACCTTGGTGGCCGTGAGCAGCGTACCGCCGGGATAGTAGGTAATCTGGACTTTCCCATTGGTCCGTTTGTTGATCTCATCGCAGAACTGTTTTGCCAGCATGCTGTACGGGATCGTCGTCGGCATAAAATTGCCGTAGTTCAGCTTGATCGGTCCCGTACTGGCTGCATAACCGGATGAAAAAGCGGTCAGAATGAATAGCATGGTAATGAGCACCAACAGAACACTTCTCTTCATACGAACCTCCTTCTTTGATGGTATGGTATTTTGAGCCTTTTGGCTTCCTGCCATTATCTTTTCCCTTTCACTTCATCAGGTACCCCGGAAGAAAAAGGGCGAGCTGTGGAAATATAAAGAGCAAAGCCGCGAACAGCACCATGGCAATCAAAAAAGGACACACCCCTTTATAAACGGTGCCCAAGGGTGTTCCGCTCAGCTTGTGTACTATAAACACAGCAGAGGCTACCGGGGGAATAATGATCCCGATCATCTGGGTGATACCGATCATGATACAGAACCATATGGGGTCGAAACCCAGCTTCAGAACAGCGGGGAAAAAGATGGGCGTGGCGAGAATCATGAACGCCAGGTCGTCAATAAAAGAGCCCCCGAGAATATAAACCAGGCAGATGATGATCATGATGACGTTCCTGTGGATGGGAAGTGCCGTCACCCAGTCGGACATCAACTGAGGAATGGTCGTGACCGCGATGAAATGGCCAAGGACCGCGGAGCCTCCGATCAGCATCAGGATCATGGTTGCCGTACGAATCGAGTCCCCGATCGCCTTGGTATACTCCTTAAACCCCAGCTGCCTTCTGAAAAGAACCAGGAGAAGCACGGCCATGGTGCCCACGCTGCCCGCTTCCGGTGGCGTAAAAAAACCCTCCAGGAGCCCTATGATCATGATCAGGAAAATGGCGACAACCACCCCGACCTCGGGCAGGGACGCGATCCTTTGTTTCCACGTGGACTTCTCCCCGGCAGGAGCAAGCGTCGGACTGAGCTTAGCCCACCCGTAGATCGTGAGCACGAATAGTATGGCCATCATGATGCCGGGAATAATGCCGGCAAGGAATAATTTCCCTATCGATTGTTCGGTGATGATACCGAAGATAATCAGATAAACACTGGGAGGAAGGAGACAGCCGAGCGTCCCGACACTTGCCACAACACCCGTGGAAAGTTTCTTGTCGTAATTGAACCGATCCATTTCAGGTACGGCCACGCTGGTAAAGGTCGCTGCCGTGGCTATCGCTGAGCCGCAGAGCGCCTTGAATGCGGTGGCGCCACCCACCGTGGCCATGGCGAGCCCACCCGGTATGTGACCAAGAAATCGATAGGCGCAGTCGTACAGCCTTTTCGCGATGCCTGAGTTGAAAGCGATCTGACCCATAAAAATAAAGATGGGGAAAACCGTGTATCCGTAAGATACAAAGACATCGTAAAAATCCTTTCCAATCATGTGCAGGGCCGCTTTGAGATTTATAAGATAAGCAAAGCCAACGAAACCGACCAGAGCCATGGCGAAAGGCAATTCAAGCCCGGTGAAAAATAATAGGAGCACAGCTACCAAGCCTATGCATCCGATGGTCACCTCATTCATAGCTGCCTCCGAGAATCTTAAGCACGTCGCAAAAGAGCACAACCGAAAGCACGAGAAAGCAGACCGCTATACCGTAGGCAACGGGATACAAAGGCAGTTCAAGGGTGTTTGAAACCTCCCCTGCCGTCTGAAAACTCGTGCCTATCCTTGAGATTTGCCAGCTGATCAAGAGGCACAGGGCAATCCCTACGCATCTCGTAATGATGTTGGCGAGGTTCTTGCCCCTGTCAGGGAGCTTATTTATTGCGAAATCGACGGCGATGTGGCCTCGCATCCAGGACGTGATGGGCACGCCAAAGCCGATAACGATGCCTCCGCAGATGGCAACCACTTCGTAGGTACCCAATATGGGCCTCCCGAATGCCCTCAGGATCACATCCGCTGTTGTCAGCATTATCATGAACGTCAAGACCACGGCAGATATGGACTGCATGAGCTCGTTAATCTTCCGGACCGCATCAAGAAACGCTTTCATAAAGTCACCTTCAGTTTCCCTTTAATTTCCTTATGGCCTCGCTATGTATAGGGATGTGGCGGGGGCAGACCTTTTCGCATTGCCCGCAATCGGTGCACGGCACCGCCCTCTCACGGACATCTATACCAGGGATCTCTTCGCGGGTCGCAACGAGTGCCAGCAGCCCGACAGGACCAAGGAACGTCTCGGGCTCTTTTTTGTAAGCGGGACATACAGCCATGCAGCACATGCACTGGATGCAATCATCGAGCCGCACGATCCTGTCGACCAGATCCATGGGAAGAGTGCGAAGACCTTTACCTTCGTGCTTCTTTCCACCGATGCGCGGGAGGCGCTCCGTGATGCTCCTGTAAGTCCGGCTTCTATCGATCACCAGATCCTTGATCACGGAGAGATTCTGAAGCGGCTCGATGGTTAGCTCACGGGACATGGGTACTGCGCAGGAGAGACCAGGCTTCTTATTGATCATCACGGCACACTCCCCGCAATGGCGCCCTTTGCAGTTGAAACGAAAGGAAAGGCACGGGTCAAGATGCTTGTAAATATAGAGCAGACCCCCGAGCACCTTGTCCCCGGAGGAGAAGGGAACGGTGTAGGTCCGGTACCGCGGCTTCACCGCCCGTTCCGGGTCCCAGCGCAATATCTTAACAGTTGCTTTCACGCGTCGCTCCGTTTCAGCCTATTCACCATCGATAGTACCAGTACCATGCCGCCCCCCCCTCT
>JADGQN010000088.1 GCA_017881765.1 Syntrophobacterales bacterium
GCCCTTTTTGTCTCCATCGCCTTATTGACAATGGCTTTTCCGACGTCGGGGTGAAGCTCCAGGTATTCGGTAAGTTTCTCGTTGAGCAAGGACTCGACGAGCCCCTTTACGTCGCTGTTGCCCAGCTTGCCTTTTGTCTGTCCCTCGAACTGCGGGTTTTGAATCTTTACGTTTATGACCGCGACGAGCCCCTCTTTCACGTCGTCGCCGGATATCGTCTCCTTGTCTTTTGTGAGGCGCTTGAGTTGCGCGAAGCCGTTTATGCAGCGCGTGAGGGCGCTGCGGAATCCCGAGACGTGGGAGCCGCCCTCGTGGGTGTTGACGTTGTTAACGAAACTGTGGACGTTCTCGTTGTAACCGTCGTTATACTGGATGGCGACCTCGAAAAAGTCGAGGTTGGGTTTTGTTCCGGTTATGTATACTGGCTCATCGAAAAGCACTTCCTTGTTCTGGTTCAGATATTTGGCGAATGCTCCGATCCCGCCTTCGTACTTGAAGTCAAGTTGCTTTGCTTTCCTCTCGTCGATGAGGGTGATGTGTATGCCGTTGTTTAGAAAGGAAAGCTCCCGCATGCGCTGAGCAAGGATTTCGTGACTGAACTCGATGGTCTCAAAAATCTGTTCGTCAGGCCTGAAGCGGACTTTCGTCCCGGTTTTCTCCGTGTTGCCGACAGCCTTTAGTTCAGAGGTTC
Organism: Syntrophobacterales bacterium; assembly: GCA_017881765.1. Classification (GTDB taxonomy): domain Bacteria; phylum Desulfobacterota; class Syntrophorhabdia; order Syntrophorhabdales; family WCHB1-27; genus JADGQN01. The sequence continues at coordinate 692 of JADGQN010000088.1, forward strand.
TTTCTCCCCGCTCGTACCGCTGGGAATAAACCTTGCCGGCCCGTTTGATCTCGACTTCCAGATACTCCGAAAGCGCGTTTACAACAGAGAGCCCAACGCCGTGAAGGCCCGCAGAAAATTTGTATGTGTCTTTGTCGAATTTACCCCCGGCGTGCAGTTTCGTGAGAACCACTTCGAGTGCCGACATGTTCTCGCTTTTATGAAAAGCGACTGGTATTCCGCGCCCGTTGTCCTCAACCGCAACGCTGTTGTCGCGATGGATGGTTATTGTAATATTATTACAGTACCCCTCCAGGGCTTCGTCTATGCTGTTGTCGACCAACTCGTACACAAGGTGGTGAAGTCCTTCCACGTTTGTGTTTCCGATGTACATGGACGGGACTTTTCTAACGGCGTCAAGCCCGTCCAATATTTTTATGCTTTCCGCTTCGTACTCTCTCATATCAAACCCTGATGGGCATCACTATGTTTTTATACATTTCGCTCTTGTCGCCCTCGAAAAGCACCGCACCGTAAGTGGAGGGCGCGCTCACAAGTATGTCCTTCTGCTCTATGTGGGCGACAACATCCGTGACAAAACGAATATTAAAATTCATGCTCAGTTCGTCCCCTTCATACGCGGCCTCTACGCTCTCTTTTGCGCGGCCCACTTCCGATTCGGCTTCTATGCCGATCGCGCCTTGCCGAAGCGTTATCTTTATCGGCTCCGACTTACTGATAATGGTCGAGACCTTTCTCAGCCCTTTCAAAAGTTTTGCTTTTTCCACCTTCGCCACGTTGCTGTTGCCTTTTGGAATTACGTTCTCGTAGTCGGGAAAACCCCCCTCGATCAACCTGGATATCAGAACCACTGACCCGGTAGCAAACTGAACGTGTTTCTCTCCCATCACTACCTTGACTGCTTCCCCTTCCGCCACCACGCGCCCGATCTCCAGGATGGACCGCTTCGGGACAATAACGCCCTTAAAACTCTCCAGCCCCTCAATTGCTTTTCGGCACAAGGCCATGCGAAAGCCGTCGGTGCCGACGACGGAGAGTATCCCGTCCGATGCCATCATATACATCCCGGTCAGAACATATCGGGTCTCGTCGGAAGAGATTGCAAACTGAACTTTCTCCAACATCTCCAGGAACATGCTTCCGTCGACCATAAACTCTTGTATGCCCGCTATCTCTTTCACTTCCGGAAATTCTTCCGAGTCTTGCAGTCCCAGGACGAACTCCGACTGCTTCTGCGTCAGCGTCAAGGTATTGTCCTTGATCTCAAAGTTCATCGTTTCGGGGTCCATCTCTTTCAAAATATCTAAGAATTTTCGACCGTGTACCACAATCTTCTTCTCAGCGGTTCCCTCGTGCTGCACGTGGCTTATTGCGCTCAGTTCCAGGTCTGTGGAATAGAGACTAATCCTGTTTTTGGAAAAATCTATAAGCACGTTTGAAAGTATGGGCATGATGGATCTTCTCTCGGTTATACTCACCTGCTTTGTGAGAGGTACTAATAACAGATCTCTATTAATATCTATCTTCATAGTATCTCCTTACCGTAATAGTAATAAGGGGTGTTCATTTGTTGAAAAACCCCTCTAGTACAGGAGCAGCGCCGACAAAGCCGGTCACAAGTTTTGTGGAAAGTGTGCAAAGACAAGCCGTCACGTGGATTTTATTTTTCTCTCCAGCTTTTCAACAGTCTCTTTCAACTCCTTTTTAACCTTCATTTCCTCCTCAATTTTTTTTACCGAATGAATCACCGTCGCGTGGTCTTTGCCACCAAATTTTTCGCCGATGCCGACGAGCGAGTTGTCGGTGAGTTTCCTGGACAGATAGATTGCTACCTGGCGCGGGAGCATGATCGACTTTATGCGCCTGTCGGATTTCATGTCGCTTGTCTTTATGGCGAAGTGAAGGGCAACCTCTTTTATAATTGCGTCTACGGTGATCTCCCGCTTTTTATCTTTGATGATATGACCCATTACTTCCTTGGCAAGTTCCATGGTGATGGAGACGTTATGAAGCGAAGCAAATGCCCCTACCCGGACAAGCGAGCCTTCCAGGACGCGCACGTTGTGCTCGACGTTTGACGCGAGGTAAAATGCAACGTCTTGTGGCAGAGACACATTCTCTAACTCTGCCTTCTTGTTGAGAATGGCGACCTTTGTTTCGAGATCCGGCGGCTGGATATCGGCAATCAACCCCCACTCAAAACGCGAACGAAGGCGTTCTTCGAAGTTGACAATATCGCGCGGAAATTTGTCGCTCGTCACCACAATCTGCTTAGTGTTGTCATAGAGCGCGTTGAATGTGTGAAAGAACTCGGCCTGCGTGCGCTCCTTGCCGGCTATAAACTGAATATCATCTATCAAAAGAACGTCCATTTTTCGGTAGCGATTGCGGAAATCATCCATTTTTTCGTACCGCAATGAATTAATGAGCTCATTAGTAAACTCTTCAGCCGTTGTGAAAGAGATGCGGTTTGGATCCACGGGACCATGCGACAATAAAAAATTACCGATGGCATTAAGCAAGTGGGTCTTGCCGAGACCCACGCCCCCGTATATAAAGAGGGGGTTATATACCTTGCCCGGATTGTGCGAAACAGCCAGACATGCAGCGTTGGCGAACTGGTTACTTGCGCCGACCACAAACGTCTCGAATACATATCGCGGGTTGAAGAGCCCGGGAAGGATCTGCTTTCTTACCGCGGCGCTCTTTATCGCCGGCCTTGTTTCGTGCTTTCCAACGACGTACTGAACGCGGGCATCTGCCTGCGTCATCTCAAAAACCGAGGCCCGGATAAGCACCTCAAAGTTTTGTACGACCCAGTCTCGAAAAAATGCGTTCGGCACGGACAGCATAATCGTGCCGTCCGAGTACGTTATTGAGCTTATAGGCTCGATCCAGGTTCTGAAATTGTCCTGGTCGACCATGTGAGCGAGCCTTGCCTTGATCTGAGCGGAGATATCGTCCATGCTTGGTAGAATGGTAGTTACCGCGACGTCTTCAACATCTTTTCAACACTTGTGGAAAACTATGGCTTCCCGGAAGAGGTTACAAAAATATAATACTACGGAACGCTGAATTTTGCAAGCCTTTTTCGCAGGGCCGTGCTTAACAGAGAGCCTCCAGGCTCATTTCTTCAAATAGACAAGATCCGTTGCCGCGAAGCTGCTGCCACTTTTTATGTTCGCCGAAGCTGCGTCCACTCCAAAGAGCTCAACAACCTCCACCTCGCCCTTGAATTGTCCCTTGGTGGTGCCGAGCGGTTTCTGGGTTTTAGTATCAACGATTGCCTGCCCGGGCGCGTAGACCTCCAAGAGATCACCCTTCTCCAGGCCGGACAACCGGCCCGCGGTCAGGAAGACCTTGTCCTGCTCAAGCGATCCGACGCGCGCATGCCAGTCCAAGGTAAGTACGGGGCGCAACACGTCCTCGGCGATCAACTCAATGGCAAGGTCGATTGCGCGAACCTTTGCTTTCTCGGGGCTCATTTCCCCTTTCTCCCTGGAGAGATAGACCGGATTTCTTCCTGTCAGTGTGCGAAGAAGGACGCCGGTGTCCGTATTGTATATGCTCAGCGCGATACGCGAGACGGCAAAGGAGGTCTCACGCTCATCCTTGCCCTCAACCTTCGAGGTGCTCGTGTAAACGTCGGACAGGGTGCCGCTTACTACGGCCTGGACACCATAGAGCTCACTGAGGGCCCTCATGTTCTTCGGGTCGGTTAAGGGACCACTCACATCGAGGGTGGTCGGGTCGACGGATATGATCGCCCCCGTGCTTTCCAGCTTCGAGACGAGCCGTTGCGTTGCCAGCTCGCCCAGGTGCTCATTTTTGTAATTGGTCTGATCCTCAAGAGGCAGTATAATGACCCGCCGCTTCATTTTGGGCGAAGGATAGGCGAAGGTCAACGTGGGCAAGGCTGCAGCGTACCCCAAGGTGTTGGGCATGGAAACCATCTGGGGCGGGTAGGCCATCTGAGGCGCAACTCCCTTTTTCTTCAGGTCCTCTTCAAGCTTTGCAATCCTCGTCTCCATCTCTTTCTCTTCCTTGGTGGGCGCGGGGGAGCGGGAGCGGAGCTGGTCGAAGAGGCCGGGCGAGTACTGGTCTTTGCGTACCCAGATATACTCCGGCTCGTACGGGGTGCTCATATACCTTCTGTTCTTGGCGTAGATATATTCGACGCCGTCGACGACATTAATGTCTCCCGGCTTCGGGTTCGCCAGTCTTTCCTTTTGGGCGGCGGCGTCCGTCTTCTGCTTCTGGGTGGGCTCGGCCTTAGCGGTCTTCTTCGTTTCCCCCTCAGTAGACTTCTTAGCGCCGAACGGCCAGAAGCTGCAGGAGGCAAGGAACAGCATTGAAAAAAGAAGAGCGATCCATCTATTCATGTTGGGTATGTTATACATAGAAGTTTGGAAATGTCAAAATGTTTTGGCAGAGGAAATTGTGCGCTACCGGCCCCTGTCTAGTGGTGGAGGTGGCGGGAATTGAACCCGCGGCCCCCTCGTTGCGAACGAGGTGCTCTCCCCCTGAGCTACACCCCCAGTCTCTTTATCCTAAGCCAAATCGGAAGCCAGGTCAAGCGTTTGTATGAAAGAGAGCAACTCCTCCCGGACTTCGGGGTGGCGCAGCCCAAGATAGATGTTGGCCTTTACGAAGCCAGGTTTGTTCCCCGCGTCGAACCTTCTCCCCTCATACTCCAGGCCGAGAACGGAGCCCCTTCCCAGCATGCGCTTTATGGCGTCGGTCAGCTGGATCTCGCCCCCCGCCCCGGGGGTAGTCTCCTCGAGTGCCGAGAAGATATCAGGCGGAAGCACATAGCGGCCGATGATGGCGAGATTGCTGTACGCTTGCTCGCGAGGAGGTTTCTCAATCATATCAATGACTTCGTGGAGACCCTCCCGCACCGTGCGCGGTCGGATGATGCCATAGTGCATCACGTCATCATCGGGCACGCGCAGGACGGCGATGACCGGCCTTCCAAACTCATTGAAGACGTCGGCAAGCTGCCCGATACAGGGCTTTTTCGAGACAATAAGGTCATCGGGAAGCAGCACGGCGAACGGCTCGTCCTTGAGAATGCTTTTTGCGCAGAGCACAGCGTGTCCGAGCCCCAGCGGGTACGGTTGTCTCACCGAAACAATGCGGATCATCTTGGACAGGGCTTGCATGGTACGCAGCAGATCGGTCTTCCCCTTTGCCGCCAGTAAATCCTCCAGTTCGGGCATGCTGTCGAAATGGTCTTCTATGGAGCCTTTCTGCCGGCCGGTCACCAGGACCAGCTCTTCGAAGCCGGACTCAACCAACTCCTCAACAATAAACTGAATGAGGGGCTTGTCAACGATCGGCAGGAGCTCTTTCGGGACAGCCTTTGTTGCCGGCAGCATTCTGGTGCCAAACCCGCCCGCGGGAACGAGGGCCTTTCGGAGCCGCTTCATGCTACACCCCCGAAACCCTTCGTATCATCTCTTTCAGCTCGCGGGTGTCGGCAGACTTCACTATGTACCCATCGGACACCCAACTGGCAAAGTCCTGTTTGAATTCGCCATAAGCCGAACAGAGAATCACGGGCTGGTCCTTGTTGATCTTTTTGATCTCGGCCAGCGTCTGAATGCCATCCATGCCCGGCATCTTGATATCCAGAACAATCACGCTGTAGGCCGAGCGCTTCAGCTTGTCGAGAGCATCAAGACCGTTGGAAGCGAGATCGACGGTGTACCCCTCGTCCTCCAGTTCTTCCTTGAAAAGGAGGCGGATATGCTCCTCGTCATCGACAATTAATATAGTTGCAGGTTTCATGCTCACCCCTCTCTAGTTTGTGTCTTGCTGTTAATGGGAAGATATATTCCAAAGGTGGCGCCTTCGCCAGCCCTGTTTCGGACCTCGATGTGACCATCATGGTGCATGACGATCTTGTTGGAGATGGCAAGACCCAGCCCGGTCCCCCTTTCTTTTGTGGTAAAAAACGGATTGAATATATTGTCAAGCAAGGAGGGGTCTATGCCTCCGCCCGTGTCGGCGACGGAAACTTTAACGCAGGACCTGTCCTGGTAGAGCGCCTTCTCGGTGCGGACCGTCAGCGTTCCCCCGCCCCCCATAGCCTGGAAAGCATTCAAGATGATGTTAATGAAGACCTGTTTAATCTGGTGGACATCACAGACCACACTCGGCAGCTCGGCCTGGTAACCCTTGACGATGCGTACCCGTTCCCAGATTTTGTCTGACGCAAGCAGGTAGAGGATCTCGTCGAGAAGGCTGTTCGCATTGCACGGTTCCTGGAGAAGTGGCGTGTCCTTCACGTAATCGAGAATCTCGTTGAGTATGGTCTCGAGTCGCGCAACTTCACCGATAATGATCTCGATGTAGCGGTTATCCTTCTCATCGATCTGCACCTGCCTCGCCAGTCTCTTGGTGAAGCCGCCGATGATGACGAGGGGGTTTCGGATCTCATGGGCGATGCTCGCCGTCATTTCCCCGAGACTGCGCAGCTTTTCGTGCTCTATTACGCGCTTCTGCGCGTCGCCCAACTCTTTGAGCACGTCGCGTAGCTTCGTATTGAGAAAGGACGTCTCCAGGCCGCTGGAGATGTAGTTGGCGACAGCGCTGACAAGATACTGATCGTCTTCTTCCATGGCAAGCTGCTGCTCGCTCTTCTTGCAAAACGTTATGGTGCCGAGGACGCGGTCCTTGGATAGTATGGGTGTACAATAGAGAGCTAAACGTCCACCGTTCGGCGCTGCCTCAAGGGGGTGGTCACCGAGCGAGGTGGCCCGCCTCAACCTCAGGGCTTCACTCTCCAGGTCTCGAAGGGGGCCCTCTATGGCAGCGTCGATCTCCCCTGACGTAAAGCGCTGGAAGTCGAGCCTGACGAATGAATGGGCCAGTTTTATCGTGGTGAATGCCGCGTTGAAAGACTTTGCAGTGATCGTAGCTATGTTCTGGAGAAGTAAATGGGGCTCCGTGGCCGAAGTCAGCACCCTTCCAAGTTCAGAGAGCGTTGCAAGTTCGCTGATGCGCTTCTTCGACGAAACCAGCAGATCATACGTGTGCAGGATGCCGCCCAGCTCCCTGGATATTATCGAAAGGACGATTTTCTCAGAATCGACGATGGTCTCCCTGCCGGAGGAGCACAGGAGGAGGACCCCGTAAACAAAGCTATCATCGGATAAGGGCAAGAAGGCAAACGCCTTGTAGCGGTCGGTCGCACCATCCAGGTCCGCGTAGAAGAGGCAGCCAAAACGGGGAGGCACGTTACGAGAGGTAAAGTATTGAGGCACTCTCTTTTGAGCGACAGTGCCAACTACCCCCTCCCCTACGTGGCAGCGGTAGCCGCTCAGGATCCCAAAGAGGCGGCTGGTGCGGTTCATGAACCTGCAGGAGAGACGCTTATCCTTGTCGAGAGTGTAGAGGGCCGCCTCCTCGATGTGCATTTCGTGAGCCAGGATGTTGAGAATTGCCTCGATGCGGGATGCTATTTCAAGGTTTGAGTGGGATATCTCAATGACCTTGCCCAGAATGTTAACGGAATCCATGTTTTTCCAGGGCCTTCTTGTAGAGCGCGGCATACTCAGTCGCCGATTTCTCCCAGGAAAAATCCTGCTGCATACATCTTTTCACAAGAGCCAGCCACGCGTCCTTGTCGCGATGGAGAGCGAGGGCGCGCTTCAAAGCCCGGAGCATTTCCTCGGCAGAATAGTCGTAGAATTTGAAGCCGGTGGCAAGGCCGGGGCGGGCCGGATCGTCGCGAATGGTGTCCTCGAGGCCGCCCACGGCTCGGACGACGGGTACCGTGCCGTACTTGAGGCTGTATATCTGATTGAGGCCGCAAGGTTCATAGCGCGATGGCATGAGGAAGATGTCGGCCCCAGCCTCGATGAGGTGCGCGAGGGTGTTGTCGTAGGCAATCTTCACAGCGAAGGATTTAGGATACTTCTTGGAGAGGGCGGCAAAGAGCTCGTGGTATTTTCGTTCGCCTGTTCCCAGGAGGATATACTGCATGTCCAGGGCCATCATCTCTTCAAAGGCGTCCGCTATAAGATCGAACCCTTTTTGGTCGGCGAGCCGCGAGATGCTTGCGACAAGAGGAACGGCTGGCCTTGCGGGCAAACCGAAAGCCTGCTGCAGGGCCGCCTTGTCGCGTGCCTTCAGCCCTACGGTCTCGGCAGTAAATTTAGCAGGGACGTAAGCGTCTTTATCGGGACTCCAGTCGTCGTAATCGACGCCGTTCACAATGCCGTAGAGGTCGCTCTTGCGGCTCCTGAGCACCCCGTCCAGGCCCGCGCCGAACTCGGGTGTCTGAATCTCCTCACTGTATTTCCTGCTGACGGTGTTGATGATGTCGGAGGAGACGATGCCCCCCTTCAGGAAGTTGATCTTCCCGTAGAATTCGAGGCATTCAGGGGTGAAATACTCCCAACCCAGGTTCAAAAGATGCATGTCATAATGCCAGAAGAGTCCCTGATAGCCCATATTATGTATGGTAAAGAGCGTACCGATCTTTGCCAGGTCCGGATCGTCTTTGTGGAGCCCCCGCAGGAAGAGGGGCACGAGGCCTGTCTGCCAATCGTTGCAATGAAGGACATCCGGGACCCAACCGGTGAGCCTTACTGCTTCGAGAATGCTTTTTGAGAAGAAGATGAAGCGCTCAGCATTATCAAGGTAATCCCCATCAGGTGTGCTATACAGGTAATCCCGGTAAAAGTACTCATCCTTCTCAACAAGATAGGCCGGGATGCCGTCGTACTCGCTCTCAACAATCTCGCCTGAAACGGCCCGCTGAGATATCGGGCAGGAAAAGGTGTAATGCTTGTAAGTGATCGGGAAGCCCTTCTCCTCAATGCCCTTATACTTGGGCATGATGACGCGCACGTCCACACCGATCTTCTTGAGGGCCTTGGGCAAGGCCCCTGCGACGTCGGCAAGGCCGCCGGTCTTAGCGAATGGATAAATTTCTGACGACGCCAGAAGTATTTTCAAGCTCCCTCCGATAGCGACACTTCGCGCAGAAAGGTTGTAGCCAGCTCCGGTGGTGTGGGGTTTATGTAGAATCCCGTGCCCCACTCGAAGCCCGCCATTTTGGTAAGTCTGGGTATAATCTCTATGTGCCAGTGATAGTACGGAACGCTGGCCAGGTCAGCCGGCGCGGTGTGTATCATATAGTTGTAGGGAGGGGCATTGAGCAGCTTATTGTTCTTTTTGAGTATTGTGGAGACCGCGTCCGCCAAGGCGTAATAGTTGTCGTCATTCCCGGAGGCCAGAAAGGAGGCGACATGGCTTTTCGGTAGCACCCAGGTTTCGAAAGGGAAGCGAGCCGCGAAAGGGGAGATGGCCACGAAGGCCTCGTTCTCATAAATCACCCGTGAGCCATCCTCTGCTTCCTGGGCTATGATGTCACAGAATACGCATCTATCCTTGTACTTATAGTAGGCAAGGCCGCCATTTATTTCCTCGAAGACGCGGCGCGGGACAATGGGAAGGGCGATCAGTTGAGAATGAGAATGATCGAGGGAGGCGCCGGCCACAGCCCCATGATTCTTGAAGATCATGATGAACTTGAAGCGCTTGTCGCGCAACAGGTCGATCGTGCGCTCCTTGTAAGCAACGAACACGTTCTGGACGGATGCTACGTTCATGGTGTAGAGCGTCTGTCCGTGGAGGGGGGTTTCAACAATTACCTCGTGGGCTCCGATGCCGTTCATGCGGTCATAGAGCCCCACACCTTCCTTGTTCAGGGCCCCTTCAATACGCAAAGCGGGGAACTTGTTCGGTACGACCCTGAGGGTCCACCCGGGAGTATTGGGCGGCGTGTGGTCGGGCCGGATAGCGAAGACCTCCGGGGGCGTCATCGTCTCGTTCCCGGCACAGAGGGGACAGAGCCCCGCCTTCGGAGGTGCCTCCTCTTCGGCAAGAAAGACGGGCCTTTGGGCCCTCTCCGTTGAAATAATAACCCATCTATCGATAATCGGATCTTTTCTCAGTTCAGGCACGGGTCACTCCAGAAGTTCTGTTTTTTGACACAAAACGGGGTGCATGTTAATAATAAAGCCGTGATACCGATCAGGGATAATATCCCCACCCGTACTATTCCCATTATAACAATAAGCCTAATCATTGTAAACACGTTAGTCTTTGTTTATGCAGCATTCATGCCAACCGCGGCGGAGAAGGAGTTGGTTATCAAGTACGGACTCGTACCCAAGGAGCTCCTTCTCGCCTTGCATGGCCGCCCGGAACTGCTGCCGTATAACGTGCTGACCATGTTTACATCGATGTTCCTCCACGGCGGCTTCTTTCATCTCGGCGGGAACATGCTCTATCTCTGGATTTTCGGGAACAACATAGAAGATTCGACCGGACACGGGAGGTTCATCGTTTTTTATGGACTGTCCGGGGTTGCGGCAGCGCTGCTGCAGTTCGCCTATGACCCAGCAGCGAGCATACCAATGATCGGGGCGAGCGGCGCCGTCTCCGGCGTACTCGGGGCCTACCTGCTCTTGTTTCCCTACGCACGCATAAAGACGCTGATTTTCATTATTATCTTTATAACGACGGTTGAGTTGCCTGCCATCGTGCTGCTTACCATCTGGTTCTTTATGCAGGTGCTCTTTGCACACACGGAAGGAGTTGCCTGGTCAGCCCACATAGGCGGCTTCCTTTTTGGGCTGGCAACCATCAAGCTCTTTACGTTGGGCAGACCGCGGGTGAGAGCGCCGAGGAGGTAAAACCGGGTCCAGGGTCTAGCGGCCCGGGTCCAGCGAAATCCCCAAGGAGGGTCCCAAATGCTTCACGTGAAACATTGCCCTGTGGGCAGGGTCCCCAAGGGCTTGGGTCTTAGGGCGCGGGAGAGGCGTTGCGCACGCGTGGCGACCGTCCCGGAATGCTTCACGTGAAACATTGCCGTCATTAAGAACAATCGCCTCCTCCTTGGCAACCGGAGAGTCTGTGTTGTAAGCCCTCGCGGTCTGGACCCCGGACCCTAAATAAGGTTTCACGTGAAACATTAAGCGTCGGGTGGGGTTACTGTTCGGGGCCCGAGAAGGCCACTTTCCGTTCAACGGAGGTTCGGAATGTTTCACGTGAAACATTCCACTGTCCAAACTCTTGGTTGTTGTGGTCGCGACCGTGGGTGGTCAGGATAGGGAGTTGAAGGAGTGACGCGCGATAAGGAACGATTGACGAGACGGAAGGGCTTTCGTGTGCGAGCGAGCTACGTGCTGCGGCCGAAATCGTTCGCCCTGGGCCCGGTTCCTGTTAGAAGGGAATGTTTCACGTGAAATGTGCGTGCGAGGTCGGGGCCAGGGCCCAGAAAGACACCTATTCCGTACCGCCACTGGTCATGGCTCATGCGAAAGACGCAGCCAACAGGGTCGGGCAGGTCGCGTTCCAGGGTTTAGTGCGCAGGCAAACTAGTGCCTACTTGTCAAAGTTAGTAGCCACGCTGTCACCCTTTACGTCATTCCGGCGAACGCCGGAATCCAGATTCTGCAAGGATTTCTGGACCCCGGTTTTCACCGGGGTGACGACATGAGAGTACGCGTACTTTTGCAAGTTGGTACTAGTTCGGACACGGGGTGGTCTGGAGACGTTTCGCAGAATCGCCAGGATCAGGAGAAGAAGGTCGGTGATCCATGGCGAGAAAACCGGCCAAGGACGTTTGGGTTGGTCTGAGCCGGACCTGGACCCGGGCCCGGCGAAATACCTAAGGCAGGTCCCAAATGTTTCACGTGAAACATGCTCGAAAGCCGGGGCCGGGGAAATACCGACTTCGGACGTGACCGACCGTCATAATGTTTCACGTGAAACATTGCATACCGGAGACGGAGGGTCCCGAGGAATGGCACATGGATTATTTACCCTTACTCACCGCTCACGTGATGGTAGCGTGGGCACGGGAGACGGGCATTGGGTCAAGTAAGGTACTTGACGGTGAGTGATGTCCGGGATGTTCACGTCAAACATAGATCCGGTCGGCAAGAGATATCGGGCCTCCCAGGTTTTGATGGTGTGGATGTTGTCCGGCGGAGACTGTATATCTTGGTCAATATCCCCGACCAGCAGGCGGATGGGCAGCCTCTTTGTCGGCTACGTAGGCCTGAAAACAGACAAAAGGAGGCTTCAGGGCTTGATTTTATTCTGGACCCTGGCCCCAGGACCCCACGATAACGTGAAACATCTGCGAGCTCTTCTTGTTAATCCTTATATATATGATGTCTCTGCGTACAGTTTTTGGTCGGCACCCCTCGGATTGCTGTACGTGGGCAGTATACTGCGGCAAAACGGGATCGATATCGAGCTGATCGACTGCCTGGCCGTTGACGAGAAAAAGCGCAAGGAAGACGGAAGGGCCCCGTTCATCCAGACAAACGTAGCCAAACCGGAGGCTGCGACAACGGTCAAGAAGAGGTTTAAGCGGTATGGTATTGCGCCTGAGCTCCTGCAGTCGAAACTGCGGGCCGTTGAGCCGCCCGACCTGATTCTGATCACCTCTGTCATGACATACTGGTACCTCGG
>JADGQN010000089.1 GCA_017881765.1 Syntrophobacterales bacterium
CCAATTTCGAGAACAAGAGTGAAGACGAAGATAGATTCCTGATCTACTATGACAGATTCTGCTTTGACGGCAAGGGATGGGTGAGATACCAGAGGGTTGAGAAAGGCTTCTGGGAGGTCGATGCGGAGGATTTTCCTCCTCTCTCAAAGTTCCCTGTAGGTCGTTAGCGATGGACCGGGTGAAAACGATAGGAACAAAATATTTCATAACGATGCCATGCGGCGGATCGAGCTGATGGCCATGTCAGGTCTCAGGCGGCTGCCTGTATTTTGCAATAGGCTGTCGGCGCGGTGCACGCAACCACGAGATTTGCCGTCTGACGACCAGTGAGCACGGGGGTGATCTGAGTGACCGCAAGAGTGGTCATGTTCATCGGTGGCATGGGATGTTTGTTTGCCGGCATTTTGCTTGTGGGTGAGTATGTATGGCAGGCGGTCATTGAGCGATGGGGTCTGCCCGATCAGTCTCTTCTGTTTTGGTTATCAATACTTCCCCTCCTCGGTATACCCCTCATCGCGGTCGGTTCAGTCTTTGTATACCGCTCCGCGCGGAGGAGCTCATAAATGTGTTTCTGTAGGGTTAGCTTTATCGGCACGGCCCCGGTCGCGCCGATGATGACGAGGAAGAACTTAAGAGAATCACACCGGGACTGGAAAAACTTGGCAAAGACTGATGACCCGCTAACGAATCGCCGGTTATTTTGCACGCTCGTTGTCATACTGCTGCTGTTTGCGGGACGGGCACCTGCAGCCGAGCGGGCCTATGATCCGCTGGCAGTTTCCGATCAGAATAGATTCGAGACGCTCGACTTCACGGTCAAAGACCAGACACGGCAACGCGAGATCCCCATTCGCGTCTATCTCCCGTCGGAGAAGACGCCCGCACCGGTCGTGCTGTTCAGCCACGGACTGGGCGGCTCACGTGCCGGGTACGCGTACCTTGGCAGGCATTGGGCATTGCGTGGCTACGTGGCGGTGTTTCTCGAGCATCGGGGGAGTGACGCGTCGGCGCGGCGAGCGCCGGGAGTCCAGAATTTCCTGTTACGGATGAAAGACGTCCCTGCCGTGCTCGATCAGCTCGAACGCTGGAATAAGTCGCCCGGGCATGCGCTGGCGGGCATGCTTGACCTGAGCCGTATCGGCATGTCAGGTCATTCGTTGGGCGCATCGACGACGGAGGCAATGAGCGGTCAGGTTTTCTCGCACGGCAGGTTCTCCTACACCGACCCGCGCATTAAGGCAGCCATCGCGCTCAGTCCCAGCGGCCCCGGTCGCGGCAGTGACCCCAAAGAGGTATTCGGCAGGGTGAAAATCCCATGGATGCTGATGACTGGAACAAGAGATTTCACCGGGATCGGGAATGGCGACCTGAAGTCCCGGCTCGCCGTGTTTACCGCATTGCCCCCGGGAGGAAAGTACGAACTGGTTCTGGACGGGGCTGAGCACTCTGTCTTCACCGACCTCACCTCGTCCCGGGAAACCGGGAAACGAAAGCTCGACTACCATCAAGTCACCCTCGCGTTGAGCACGGCTTTCTGGGACGCCTGGCTGCGCGGTGATATGGCGGCCAGGACGTGGCTCGACGGCGATGGTCCAAATTCGGTTCTGGAGAAGAATGATCGCTGGCAAAAAAAGTGATGGCGCATGAAACGGGGAAAGGGAATCCGCTAAACAAATCATGAAGGAGTGAACGCTTGCCGAAGATAATTTTCCTGGGTACGAATGGTTGGTATGATTCCGAAACCGGAAACACTATATCAATTCTTGTCCAAACCGAACACTACGATATTGTCCTGGATGCGGGCTACGGGATATGGAAGTTGGGACAATACGCGAATGGTGAAAAGCCGGTATATCTCTTCATCAGCCATTTTCATATTGATCATATAGCGGGAATGCACACCATTGCGCTGAATACCTTTTCAAAAGGCCTATCCATACTGATTCAAGATGGAGGCACCGAGCTTCTGAATCGCATTATCCGCCTGCCGTACACGATACCGCTCGAAGACCTGCCGTTTGAGACGACGATATTGGAAGTCCCACAAAGGAGAGAAGATTTGCCATTCAAAGCTGAATTTCTCCCGATGCTTCATCCAGTTTTCACATTGGGCGTCAGGCTTGAGGTTGATGGCAAGGTGATCACGTATTGCCCTGATACCGGATATTGCGGCAATGCGCTGAAATTGGCCCTTAATGCGGATTTGCTGATCGCCGACTGCGCTTACAAACCTAACGAAGTTGATGTGGCGTGGCCTCACCTGAATCCAGAAATGGCAGCTCGGATTGCGAATGAGGCAAACGTGAAGAAGCTAGCGTTGACCCACTTTGATGCAAAACGATATGAAACCATTCGACACAGACAGGAAGCGGAAAACAAGGCGAAGGAAACATTTGAGAATTCATATCTGACAACAGATGGGATGATTCTCGAACTTTAGCAGGTGGAGGAGACATCCTGTGCGCCGGAATAAACCGTCATAAACTTTGGGGGCATTGTTTTGCGTTGCATAACTTTTGTAAGTGCACGAGGTAGCGCTCGTGAAATATGAGCATGTGGAGGACAACGGGCAGGACAGCCGGATGCTGCGAAGCTGTGCGCAGCGAATGCAAATGCCTTTTTCGGTGAAATTGACCGCCTGTTATGATCGAAGATGGCCACTTGTTCCGGGGCCGATTGGCCACTCATTGTGATGAATGTGGCCACCCCGGTCGCGGAGCCGTCAGGGGTATCCGTATCGATTGATACCCCCGCAAAGCTCCACCGACGAGAGTCTCTTTTTTGCCGGGAAGTAGCCCTCGGCTTCCTATTTCTTAATCTCACCTATAGGCAGCACTACTCTTCCGTGCGCCTCGTTCACGATTTCCGCCGCTGCCAGGTAGATTGCGGACAGGCCGCAGATGATGCCTTCCCAGCCGGCAATGGTGCCGGTAGCCACACTGCCCGTCCAGTCCCTGATGGCAAGGAGCCAGAACAGGATCGTCAGGCTCAAGAAGACGAATTGGATGGCCCGGTTCTTGCCGAACGTCCCGAACCACATAAAGAAGGTGAAGACTCCCCACATGAACAGATACCAGCCAATGAAGGCCGTATCGGTCCCCGGAAGCCCCTTGAAGACCAGGATGAAGACAAGCGTGAGCCAGAAGAACCCGTACGAACAGAATGCGGTCATCCCGAACGTATTTCCCTTCTTGAACTCCAGTATGCCGGCAATAATCTGCGCGATACCCCCGTAAAATATGCCCATTGCCATGATCATCGTCCCTACCGGAAAAAAACCGGCGTTATGGATATTCAGCAGGACCGTCGTCATACCGAACCCCATGAGTCCCAGCGGTGCAGGATTAGCGTAATTATTCTGTTCCATAAATTGTAACCCCCCCATGATTTAGAATTGACGTTTTTGTATACAATATTGCTTGGTTACGCGACTATAGCACACGGAAAATCGGGCTGTCAACTGAATACCGCATATTTCTCTTCGTCATCGATTTTCTCTTCGCGGAGGCAGGCAGCGATATCGTCCATTTTGTTAAACATGTTGTTATTGCCATTCCCCGGATGAAGGAGTAGGATGTCAGAAAATATTGGCCCGTGTATGAATTGTTATGACCAGAGCAAAGAAGAACCCTGCGTAGTGAGGAGAGAATGTTCTGTCCCAAATGTCTGACCGAATACGTGGAAGGCGTTGGCGTTTGCGCGGACTGCGGTGTCGCTTTGGTCCCCGAACTCAATGGCGACTGCATGCCTGAAACTGCGGAGTGGGCCGAGTTTGAACAGATTCTCACAACGTTTAATGCAGGCGATATAGCCGTCGTTAAATCTATTCTCGCGCAAGGAGGAAAATCAGGGGGACTCCGGGGAATAAATTCCGCTTGAAATAGTGGGCTGCGAATGTAATGCTTGCAGATGATTACCCGGCGGTCGTGAACCGGCATAGAGGAACCAGGTTGAAGGAGCGCAAGACAGATGCATAGAAGACCAGTTTTGTCGGTGATGGTGACTTTCATTTTCCCAATGCTTCTGGGAGTGACACTGGCCACCGGCCAGCAGCCCGCACAAACACCCGCGGCGGCTGCATCGACCGAGATGGCACCTCTTCGCGTTCCCGCGCGCATCATCCCGGTTCCCACCGATGTGAGTCCTGAACTGCAGAAGGCCATCGCCCGGCTCCCAACCCTCCGGGAGCAGGGAGCACCGGCCATCCCCAAGAGCATCGAGGGATGGCGCAAGTTCATTGCGGCCGGGGACAACGCGAGCCTTCAGCAGCTTGCCCAATTGCGCAAGACTTTTCCCGTCAACGTCAGTAGTCAGGTCATTTCGGGCGTCAAGACCTACACGGTCGTACCGGAACAGATAGCCCCGGAGAACGGGAGTCGGGTCCTTGTGCATTTCCATGGCGGGGGCTATCTCCTCGCCGGCGGTGAAGTTGGGATCGGGGAAGCCATTCTCATGGCGTACCACGGACGGATCAAGGTGATCTCGGTCGACTATCGCATGCCGCCCGATTATCCGTTCCCCGCGGCCCTTGACGATGCGGTTGCGGTCTGGAAAGAGGTGATCAAGGGGTGCAATCCCAAGAACGTGGGACTGTTCGGTACATCGGCGGGTGGCGGGCTGACGTTGGCCACCGTGCACAAACTGAAGGAGCTGAAGCTGCCCCTTCCCGGCGCCATCGCCCCGGGGACCCCGTGGTCGGATCTGGCCGGGACGGGAGATACCTACTTCACCAACGACTATATCGATGGTGTAATAGGCAACTATGAAGGGTTTCTACGGGGGTGTGTTGAGCTCTATGCGGGCAAACATGACCTGAAGGACCCCTTCATCTCTCCGCTGTACGGGGATTTCCGTGGATTTCCACCTTCCATTCTCACCACAGGTACCCGTGATCTTCTCCAGAGCGACACGGTGAGGGTGCACCGGAAGCTCCGTCAGGCCGGGGTAGAAGCCCGGCTCCAGGTTTTCGAGGCCATGTCTCACGCCGAGTATCTGCTCTTGTTCGACTCGCCGGAGTCGCGAGAGGCATTTGAAGAGATCGCCCGATTCTTCGATACTCATCTGGGCAAGTGACGGTGCCCGACAAGTAACCGGGTGCCATACCCCTTCGATAATCTTTCTCCCCGGAATCTGTTGGGCCGTATACGAAACAGAAAATGCCAGATGCAGAAAAACCTTGACAGCCGGAGTCCGGTAGACTAACATCGTTTACTGGAAAGGCTTAAAGCTGGGAGATTTCGTTAGCTCATTGTAGCAGAGAAATTCCCAAGATCAAACAAAACAAGGGGGTATTGACGTTATGGGACGAAAGTTAGTACTGTTCGTATGCGCCGTTTCGCTGGTGTTCTTGGTCTACTCAACGTGTAGTGCAGCAGATACACCGATCAAGCTCAAATTTGCCAACTATTTTCCGCCGACTCACAAGAATTCAATCCTTTTTGCTGAGTTCAGCCAGGAGATCAACAAGAAGTCCGGCGGCAAGGTCGATATCTCCTACTATCCTGGCGGTACGCTGCTTACCGCACCGAAGATGGCGGCTGGTGTGACCACCGGAATCGCCGACATCGGACTCTCTCACTTCGCATACTCCAGAGGACGTTTCCCCGTAATGGAGGTGGTCGAACTTCCTTTGGGATTCCCCAGTGCGTGGGTGGGGGCCGGCGTGGCAAATGAGTTTTACGAGAAGTTCAAGCCGAAGGAATTGGACCAGTTTCATCCGCTTGCCTTCTGTGCTTCGACCCCGAACGTTATAGGGACTCTCACCAAACCGGTGAGGACACTGGAGGATATTAAAGGACTGAAGGTCAGGGGCACGGGACGGATCGGCGACATCGTGAAGGCCCTCGGGGCGACGCCGATGCCGATCGAGATCGTCGACATGTACGAATCTTTAAGAAGGGGCGTTGTAGATGGCAACCTGGGATCGGCTGAACAGCTCGAAGGTTTTAAAATAGGCGAGCTGCTCAAGTACGTGACGGCGTCGTGGAAAACCGGCGGCTGCTTCGGCTTTTATACGATGATGAGCAAGGCTAAATGGGACACGCTGCCCCCGGACATGCAGAAACTCTTTACGGATGTTTCCAACGAGTACAAGGATAAATGGGGAATCGCCTTTAACAGCATCGACTTTGGGGGGATACAGTACCTGAAGAGCCACGGCGGACAGGTTATCAATCTCTCCGATGCTGAAACGACCAAGTGGGTAAAGGCCGTTCAACCCGTGATCGCGGACTACAAGAAGGATCTCGTTGCCAAAGGGTACAAAGAGCAGGAAGTGGATACGTGGATCAACTTCGTCAAAGAGCGCACCGAGTATTGGAAAGGCCAGGAAAAGGCAAGAAAGATACCGACCGTTTACGAGTACTAGGGGACTGCCGGGAGAACACCGGATCGGGTAACTTTAAAGGCCGCGCTCCGCGCCCAGCGCCGGTGCGTGGCCTTTTTTCGTCGAAGAGGCGCCGGGCCGGTGATGTGTACGCGAAAGCCAGCCGGCTCGAAAGTCTGTGAGAGTGGAGGATGCCATGGCTATTGAGGGATTTGAACCGTATAAACCTGAAGATGCTGAGAAGTACAACAGGTTCAGGTGGTGGCGGGGCATCACCTGGGGAGACATGTTTGACAAGGCAACGGACCTCTATCCGGCCAAGGTGGGACTCGTCGACGATACGACGCGCTTCACGTACAAAGAGCTGCGTGACAAGACGGACAAAGCGGCGATCGGCCTTGCGGGGTTGGGCATCAAGCCGCATGACTTCGTGCTCTTGCAGCTGCCCAACTGGCATGAATTCGTCGTCTCCTTCTTTGCTTTGCAAAAGATCGGAGCGATCGTTGTGCTGCTCATCTCACGTCATGGCCTGTCGGAGATCAACTATCTTTCCAGTTTGACAACTCCAACCGCGTGGATTGTGCCGGATCGACACAAAAATGTCGATTACCTGCCGCTCATCCAGGGCGTTACTGAAGCAACGAAAAGTCTGCGTCATATCATAACGGCAAGGGCTACGGACAAGGACCGATTTGTTACCCTGGAAAGCCTGATCGAATCGTCCGAACTGAACGCGTCAAATCTGCAAGCCCTCGCAAACAGGCGGCCCGACCCCATGGAAGTATCGATAATCAGTCCCACCGGTGGCACCACGGGTCTGCCAAAAGCCGTTCCCCGAACGCATAACGACTTCATCGCTTACATTGAGTACCACTCGAAGGCCTGGGAGATCACGAGTAACGACGCGCTGCTCACGGTTGCCCCGGTGAGTCACAGCCAGGGAATGCACGTCGGTCTCGGTGGAAGCTTTTTTAACTACGGAAAATACGTCTTGAGTGATTCCACTGATCCTGACGATATATGCAAGGTCATAGAGCGCGAGAAGGTTACCGCCTTTCCCACGGTGCCGGCCATTGTCCAGAGGATTGTGAGCATGGAGAACCTGAAAGACTATGATCTCGGCTCGCTCAAGAAGATTTACTGCGGTGGGGCGCCCAGCACACCGGACCTGGTTAAAGCGGTATACGAGAAGCTCAACTGCAAGTTCATCAACGCGTTTGGCTCTTCTGAAGGCATGAGCTCCATGACGAGGCTCGATGACGATCTGGAAACGATTTGCACCACGGTGGGCAGATTAGACTGCCCTTATACGCAGGCGAAGGTCATCGATCAGTATGAGAATGAACTGCCGCGCAACAAAGAAGGAGAGATCGTTTACAAGGGACCGACAATCTTCGCGGGTTATTTGAAGTCAGCCGAGGAGAATAAGAAGAATTTCACCAGGGACGGCTTCTTTAAGAGCGGCGACCTGGCGAAGATAGATGAGAAGGGCATCATACGCATAACCGGCAGGATAAAGGATACCATACTTCGAGGCGGAGAGACGATCAGTGCCGGGGCCATCGATCGGTTGGTACGCTCTCATCCGGCCGTTGCCGACGTGGCGGTAATAGGCATGCCCGACAAGGCTCTCGGCGAGAGAATATGCGCCTATATTCAGCTCAAACCCGGTGCGACACTTTCGCTTGATGAACTCACCGCGCATCTCAAAAGCGTCGGTGCGTCCGTGCTCCAACTTCCGGAGCGCGTCGAGTTCATCGATAGTATTCCGCTATCGGGTGTTGGCAAGGCTGACAAGAAAGCGCTGAAAGAAGATATCAAAAGGCGACTCGGCGTGGTCTAGCATCCGTAGACCGATCCGCACACACAGCCTGCGCACGACATCTTCTTCATCTACTACCCCATAAGTCTCTCTACTTCAACCGTCGCGCCGGCGGTCCCGCTGGATAGCGATAGCGCTAGCGAAGCATCCTGTAGGGAATGACTGCTTCGTACTAATGTAAAGAAGTATTAGGCCCAGTGTATCAGTCATCATGCGCCATATGGGATAGGTATTTTTGGGCGATTGACGCCTGATTATTCAATGCACAGATTGCATGTATGGAGACGCACGGTGATGACCGGTCGATCGGTCGCAGGGAGGCGGCATCAAGCCTTCCGGGGCATGTGCTGAAATTGGTCTTTGCTGCTTTTGTCCTCTCAGTCCTTGTATCCTGTGCCATATGCCGCGAAGCTGCCATTCGTGATGCTGAACAATACGCGATGCAGGGCTATGAAGTACGGATAGCAACGTATGACTTGAAACTGGACGGCTTATTGTATGGCGGTTTTCTCTGGACGCACCACGCTCAGGCCCAGGTGTATCAACACGGGAAATGGTATTGGGCATGCGAGCTTGGCG
Source organism: Syntrophobacterales bacterium (assembly GCA_017881765.1). Classification (GTDB taxonomy): domain Bacteria; phylum Desulfobacterota; class Syntrophorhabdia; order Syntrophorhabdales; family WCHB1-27; genus JADGQN01. The sequence continues at coordinate 8,727 of JADGQN010000089.1, forward strand.
GACTGTGTGACGAGCCAACGTTCAGAATTAAGCGGCTCACCGTTCTATGGGACCCTCACGAATACAAGAGAGCCATTCGGCTTTCGGGTATGAGCGGCTTGGCCGGCGAGTCTTCTGCCGGCGAGTCCTCGCATCTCAGTCGTGAGAGCGCTCGGCAAACACTTCTTGCAAAGCGCAAGCGTTAGCCACGAGCTGATGTCTTAGGCGGGGCCGTAATGTTCACGAATCAAAACGGGAAAGGCCCGGGCCCGCTCCCGCTCCCCGGGCGCGACTCTTTTTTACACTCTCCGGTGGAGCCTTCTGCGCATTTTGTTCCGTCCGTCCAGAGCGCGCCGGAAAGATCGGCGCCGGAAAGATCGGCGCCCGAAAGGGTTGCATAAGACAGATTGGCGCCCGACAGATTGGCGCCCGACAAATTGGCCTTGGACAGGTTAGCATCTCGCAAATTCGCCCCGTGCAGATAGGCGGAGGACAGATTGGCACCCGACAGATTGGCACGGGACAGCCTTGCAGAGGTCAGGTCGGCACCTGAGAGAATAGCGCGCGAGAGGTTGGCGCCGGACAGGGTGGTATTTGAGAGCTTGGCGCCGGAAAGTTGGGTACCCGCGAGATCGGCATTTTGCAGGTCACACCATGTACACTCTCCTGAGGCTTTGAGCTTGTCGAGGTCTTTCTGTGCAAACGGGTAAGACATGCCGGGCACAAGGAATAACACAACAAACGTAAGGCAGAGAACCGAAATCATATTGTTTCCTTTCACGGCGACACGACCCCTTCCTGAAGGATTTATACAAACAGTCAAAAATTCGCTCCGGCTTTTTTCCACGTCCGGTACCTTGATCACCCATATACCACAGCGCGGCATCCGGCCGCAACCAAAAATAAGACTTTATGCTGCGCTATCGCTATGGAATTCGAGATTTCAAAAGAGGGGACTGAAAAGCAGGTATCCGATAAGCGCTATTGACACGGAAGCTATCGAGAGTGCGGCCCAACGGATGGTTTTTTGCCGCGCTGCTCTCCGGTTCATCTTCTCAACGAGGTAATTGAGCAGTGTATGGTTCCTGTGTTCCATTCGCTTCAGGCGCCTATCAGAAGCAGTCTCCATAACAACCATGGGAAGTACTCGATCGCACATGGGACACGCATCGGCTCCGCTACGGGCTGTGATGACGAGAGGCGCAAAACCGGTTTCGAAACCACAGCGCGGACATGCAAGCTGATGTTGTCTCACCGGTAACTCCTGATCTTCCTCGTTACTCTTGCCAATCCAAGAACACCGAGGCCCAGCAGCATCACTGTCACGGGTTCCGGAACGCGCACGCAGGGCCTATCTCTGTCGATAATGAAACCGTCGTCGGAGCCGCCGCCTTTGTCGTTGCTTCCATCGTGAGAACTCCCGCCACCATCAGGATTGCGCTGAGAAAAATCTTGGCGTCCATCTCCACGGTGTCCTCCGCCTCCGAGACCGTACGCTGCGTCAGCACCAATAAACATCATCGCAACCACAATACACAGCAGCATCAACCTCATTATGTTCCCCCTGTCTTGGGTCCCCTCTTCCCGGAAGAGAGAAGCGCTTTCTGTATTAAGTCTATGCTGGACGTAGCCCGTATACAATCGCCCAAGGGTCTATTAGTATCGGTCAAACGGCTTAATGCTACCGGCCTAACGAGAAATGGAAAGAAGGCCGGACCCTCGCGCCTCTGCTTCGCCGCGCATCCCACGCGCAGAAGGGGAGAGGTCACAGATCTCGTCCTGGTACTGCCGATAGTATGAAGGATCAACGTGAGAATGGAAGGTGGCGAAGCGCCGCTCCTGGTGCTTGCGCAACCTATCCCCCAAAGGATTAGAGGAGAGCTAGCCCCTTAGTATTACCTAATTAGCCTTTTGGGCGATTGGTATTTAGCCGGATCGAGCTGATAACTATCTGTAACTCGATAAAGGCAAACCACCCGAAAGGATGGGACGCAAAGCCACTGGCCTAAGTCCGTAAGACACGGATACGGTCGCAGGGCCGCCGGGTGATGCAGAGGTCTGTTTCACGCGATTTCCTCAACCGGCGTCGACTGCGCATCTCCGGCACGTAAGTAAACAGAGGTGCAGGGGGATGCGACAACCACCTTCTCATTCAGGATCCAATTTCCAGGACAGCTTCAGGCGATTCGGCAGCGACAGGTCCTAGAAATCCCCCAGAGACACCGTGGAGGTTTTATGATATCTCACGCCCGCGGGCTGAAAGATGGTGCCGGTACAGGCCCGCTAGAGGCCGGCCCTATACCGAAAGGGAAAGTCCTTGTTGACATGGGCAGTGGAGTCATTGCAGATGCAGTGTCAAGTTTGCTGCGGAGTTACGGATACCAGTGTTTCACAACGGAACCGCCGACTTGTGAGCCCGATGTGATCATCGTCGATAGCAGCACTATCGATAAAAAGACCGCGGACCGCTATCCGAAATCAAAACTGATCCTTTTGGAGACCGATGCGCACGCCAGGAACATCGCCGGACCGATCCTGTTCCAAAAGGTGCATGGCATCATTTCCTGCACCGCGGACAGCGCTAAATTCAAAAAAGCGCTTGAGGCCATTGCTGATGGGCAGGTCTGGATCGACAACATGACGATAAAGAACTTTCTGCTCGACGCGGGCCTGATATCGAGCAAAGGTGAAATACTCGGGTTCACACCTCAGGAAAAAATAATAGCCGAGTCCATCTGTCGGGGTGACACCAATAAAGAGATTGCGCAGAAACTGCATCTCAGCGTCCATACTGTCAAGACACATCTCCGCAGCACCATGAGAAAAGCCGGCGCGGTCAACCGTTCGGCCCTTGCCTCAACGGTCACCCAACTCCTGGGGAAAGAGAAATGAGGTGACGTAAGGCGGTCACGAGCGCACCTTCTCGGCCCGGGTCAGCGCATCCTTTACCCGTTCCCGGGTCATAGGCAGTTCGTAAAGCCGCGCGCCTGTTGCATTGAAAATGGCATTGCCGATGAGGGCAGCTACCACCACAATCGGCGGTTCCCCGCCGCCTTGCGGCGGCACCTCATTATTTTCCACGAGGACCGTCTCGATCTTGGGAAGCCATGAGAAGCGCGGTATGTCATAGGTATCGAAGTTTGTGTCGAGTATCTCTCCCCCTTTGAACTGGACTTCTTCTGTCAAGGCCTGACCCAACCCCATAGTGAGGCCGCCCTCTATCTGAATTGTCGCGCCCTCGGGGTTGACGACGACGCCCATGTCTTCAACACAGACGATGCGCTTCACGCGGACGCGTCCCGTTGCTCGGTCCACATCGACTTCACCCATGGCAGCCAGGTACACCCCGGCATCTTGCGCGCAGGCCACGCCGATGCCACGGCCGCTCGGGGCCGCACCTTTCTTCCATCCGAACCGTTCGGCCGCCAGATTAAGCACGCGCTGCAAGCGTTTCTGGCCGATATTTTTCAGACGGAACTCGACGGGGTCGAGACCGAGCTTTGCAGCCATCTCATCGATGTGGCGCTCCCTGGCAAAGACATTGAAATTTGCGCCCGGTGCTCGCCACGGTCCCGTAGCGAACGGATGTGCACCAGGGGCCCCCGTGTAATGGCCATGCGACAGTTCGCGGTGGTTGGGTATCGCGTATAGCTGCTCGGCGCCTCTTGAGCCGGAGAAATAGACATCATAGCTCCAGAAGGTGACCCGGCCAGCATTGTCCGAACCCGACCTGATTTTTGCAATGCCCGCCGGTCTGAAGGTGTCATAGAAGAACTCCTCCTTGCGCGTCCGGGCAACCTGTACAGGTCGTGCCGTGAGCTTTGCAAGGCGTGCCGCTTCCACCGCCTGCCCGTTGGCACTCTTCCCGCCGAAGCCGCCGCCAACAAAAGGTGTAATGACGCGCACCTTCTGCGAAGGCACGGAGAGCGCCCGGGCGATCTCCTCTTTTGCGCCGAAGGGCGACTGCGTGGATGCCCAGACGATCATCCTGTCTCCTTCCGGCTTGGCAAGCGCCGTGTGCGTTTCGATGGGCGCATGGGCCATATAATGATCGTAAAACGTCCCATCGTAGGTCGTCTGTGCCAGCTTCTCCCCTTCCCTGGGGTCTCCGCCTTCGGTGACGACCTCACCTTCGGGCGCGACGCGCAAAAGGTGCGCATAGATGGTTTTGGGATCGAGGTCGCTGTGCGGCACGTCCCAGTCGGCTTTGATCCGGGAGAGGGCCTTTTCCGCGCCGTCCGGATACTGATGGAGCACGGCGATCAGATCCCCGTCCCTCACCAGCTTCACTTCTTTATCCGCCTCGACCGCTGACGTATCAACGCTTTTCAGCTTGGCCCCGTGGGCCGGGGGTCTCAGGATGCTGGCGTAGAGCATGCCGGGAAAGCGTACATCCCCTGCGTACTGGGCCTTTCCCGTTACCTTTGCCGCCCCATCTCTGCGTGTGTATGATTTTCCAACAACCGTGTATTGTGAGAACTG
>JADGQN010000090.1 GCA_017881765.1 Syntrophobacterales bacterium
CTGCTCGTAGTGATGGTGATCCTTGCCATTGTCGCTGGGCTCGCTGCGCCAAATGTCTCTCGATGGATAGAAAGTTACAACGTAAGAAAGGCGAGCAGGCAACTGGTCAGTGATTTGCAGCTCACAAAGCTGAAAGCGATATCGCAGGGGATGCAGCACAGGATATTGTTCGATCCGGCCAATAATAAGAAATATACGATACAAAAACTTGTCCTAGGCGTATGGACGCAGGTCGACGCTCCTCGTGATCTGTCAAATGCGAACCTTTACGGTGCCAGCGGCGTGACTCTGACCAACAACTTCAACAACAATGCCGTGATCTTTTCCACGACAGGTGCTGCTTCACCGGCGGGCACGGTGACCCTGACAACGACAAACTACACACGGCAAGTCACGGTGATTCTCACAGGGAGGATCAGCGTTGGCTAATGCCGGGTCATCTTCATGCGTATACCTTTGTTGGCTGCGTCGTCAGTCTCCTCGACGCACTGGCAGTACGCCTGCGTCGCTTCCTCCTTGCCGCCCGGGGTACCCGGCCGAAGGCGGGGTCGTCCGCATGAATCCGACCCGGCATGTTAGCGTCGTATATTCCAATGCGGAGCGTTGCAGGGGCTTCACTATGCTGGAAGTCCTGGTCACTGTTCTCATCCTGGCCGTCGGCGTGCTCTCGCTTGCCGCCTTACAGATCCTGGCCATCAAAAATATCTCCCTGAACAACGACGCATCAGGGGCCGCGTTCCAGGCGCAGCGGAAGATTGAAGAATTGAGGAACGTAGGTTTTTCGGGAATAGCGAGTGGAACGGAAACGTTGACAAAGGCCGCCGGGCAACCGATTAACGGCGTGATGACCTGGACCGTGACCACCTTGCCTGTGGGGGCCGTATTCCCCAACAGATACAAAGACGTCGTCTTGGATGCCTGTTGGGCCTGCACGACGGTTTGCGCCGCGTGTGACGGCGGCTGCACCACGTGCAAGAAAATAGAGTTGCACACGATGATATCAGAATGAGGAACCGGCGAAGTCTCATGGCACACGGTAAGGGGTTTACACTCATTGAGCTGCTTATCGGGGTATGCTTGAGCAGTATCGTTGTTTTGGCCCTCTATGGAATCCTTACCTCCCAGAACAGGACCTATGCGCTGCAGGACGATACGTCGGCAATGCAGCAAAACCTCAGAGTGGCGCTTGAGAGTATGGCCCGGACGATACGTATGGCCGGCTTTGGCAAACTCTCAACCTGGACCACCATGGGCGGTTACACGGACACCAGCGGTTGGGGGTTCGGAACACTAAATTTTGCCGTCTATCCGACGGCCGGGACAGGCAATATACTGCACCTAGTGGGCTGTGTCGATGCGCCGGCCGGCACGCTTGGAGCCCCGGCATCCGCAACCCAGACGACTATCACCCTGAACCCGGGACAGGCAGCCAACTTCAATACGACCACCAACAGCAATATCAACATCGGGGGCATGGAAAATGCTCGGATCAAGAGCATTGCCGGGAATGTCCTCACGATCGATACCGATCTGGGCACCGCGGGAAATCAGGGGCTGCAGAGCAACTATAACAACAGCACGCAGATTTTCATTGTCAAATGGATCACGTATTCGGTAGACAATGCGCAGACCCCACCCGTTCTTCTGATCAACGAGCATGACGGCGCAGGCTCTCAGCAATTGGCGCAGTTTATTACCAGCATGTCCGTTACCGTGACGGGTAAGTTGGTAGACCTGACACTCAATGGCCAGACCAAGAGCCGCGAAGGCAAGATAATCTCGGCATTGGCGAAAGACAAGCTTATGCTGCGGAATTGAGGCAAGGCTATGGGGGAGATTCGATGAACCGCATGGGTGACTGTAATTCAGGCAGTCGGACCGGAGACCTCAAGGATTTAATTAAAGGTCGGCAAGTGCAGACATTGGATTTGCGCGTCCTTCGGAGAACGGTGCGCCCGGGAAATGATCACGGTATGGTCCTTATCGTCGTTCTGATCCTTCTCGCGATCCTTTCTCTTATCGGGTTGGCTGCAAACCGGAATGCAGTGGTTGACACAGCCATAGCCTCGAACCACGCAGCGTCTCTGCGCGCTTTTCATGCAGCGGAGGCAGGAACGGAGTATGGATTCAACAGGTTGCGCTACTTACTGCCTTCGACGCCGATCGTTACCGCGCCGACTATCGCCGGATTCACGTTCGATACGTTCTCGGTAGCTGCGCAGCCGCCCTCCACCATCGCGGTGCTTACCGGCACATGGGCTGGATTGACAGCTGTCCTCACCACCTATAACATTACCTCGACTGCAAGAGAGAACACGAGCAATGCCACCGCTACCGTGACAATGCAGGTACAGGATCAGCTCATTCCTGTTTTTCAATTCGGTATTTTCTACCAGAACGACCTGGAAATGCTGCCCGGCGCTAACATGACGTTCACCGGCGGCAGGATTCACACCAACAGCAACCTCTACATGAACCCTGACGGATCAGCCACGCTCTCGGTCGACTCTAAGATAACCTCTGCCAATAACATCTACCATCGCCGCGAGGACAGGACCTCTACGCAGAACCCGGTCCAGATCAAGGACGCCGGCGGAACATACCGGTCGATGACTATAGACAGCGATACAGCAAATTGGGCTACCCTATCGCAGAGCACTTCCCCGGGCCCAGGGTGGGGCGGAACGGTAAAGAGCAAGGATAACGGCGTGACGGGCCTGAACCTCCCGGAACCCACAGGAACGCTCGACATCTTAGGACAGGGAGATGGGAGCATGTATCAGAAATCGGGCCTTCGCATACTCAACGGCACGGCGACGAATAAAGATGGGGCAACCGTAAATCTCAAATACCGTGACAACAATTATAAAGACAGTCACGGCAATCTGATATGGGATCCGGGCACCACCCCCGGAACCAGCAATCCCAATGTTAATCCCCTTACTACTACCGATACATTCTACGACCAGAGGGAACAAAAGACTGTTACCGTTGCCGAGCTGGACATAGCGAAACTGCAGAACAGTACCAATGCCATGGCAGCGCTCAACAACCCGCCGTCCGGGCAGGATGCACACGTCATGTACATTTCGAGCAGCGACTCAGTTCGGCTGGTCAATGGATCGACCCTTCCCGATGGAGGGTTGACGATAGCGTCGAATAGACCGGTGTACGTTGAAGGTGATTACAACGTTGCAAACAAGCCGGCGGCAGTTTTTGGGGATGCTCTGACCGTACTTTCAAACGCTTGGGATGACACGCACGGCGCCCAGGCTTTGAGTTCAAGAGTGGCATCCAGTACGACGGTGAATGCTGCCTTCATGACGGGAAACAAAAACACAACCGGCAGCCAGTACTCAGGCGGCGTCGAGAACCTGATGCGCTTCCTTGAAGATTGGTCAGGCAAGACGATGACGTACGCCGGCTCACTCGTATGCCTCTGGCAAAGCCAATATGCCACGGGAAATTGGCCCGGAACGGGCACCGTCTACAATCCACCGACGAGGAACTGGTCTTACGGTATCGATATGAATCACCTGCCGCCCGGGACGCCGTGCGTCAGAAATATCAACCGGCTCATGTGGCGCCATGTAACGTGAGAGGACCGTATCCTGCGGCGTGTTTCGGCTTTCTTCACATTTCTGCTTATTCCTTTCCTTGGCGGTAACCATCTACCCCTCCACTTCGTCAGCATAGATAAGTTCTGGATAGACGGCTTTTTTCTTCTGTCGCTCATCGTTGCCCTCTTCACTTCCTATCTTGGTGGCAAGAAGCCAAGCCGGCATGTCGCGACATTTTTTATTTTTGCCCTTCCTCTTGCCGCTGTGAATACGGCAAGTCTCTTCTATACCTGGAACACGTTTAGTACGGTCAATGAGATCAACACCCTTGCCTGGTCATTCGGCGCAGTTGTTCTCTATCACTCCGTCGATGATCGGGATGAGCTTCATCAGGCTCTCATAATCGGCTCTTTGCTTCTCGCACTCAGCGCGGTTATCCAGCTCAAAATTCTGCTCCCCGGACTGGCTCAGGCATTCACCGGGGGCAAGTACGGGCTGATAGTGCGAGAGCAAATTGCTCCTTTCGGCGCGTTCCTCAACCAGAATATGTTAGGCGGGTATTTTCTCTACGTATTACCGCTCGCTCTCTATTTTGTCGCGGTCAGGAAGAGGCTCGCATACGGGCTTGCGGCTTCAGTGCTGATGCTGGGTATCCTTCTCTCCCTTTCGAGACTCGCCATGATCATAGGCTTTGCGGGTATATTGCCCGCATGTGCACTCCTTGGAAGAAAGGCCAATCCGCGACGCTGGCTTATCAAGCTGACCTGTTCAGTCGGGTGCGCCCTTCTTCTCTTTGGTCTACTGCTCCATGGGGAAGGCCGTGAACGGGCGTCGAGTATGCGAGGTCTGCTCACGGCAAAGGTCGAAAGAGTTTCCACCGAGATACGCACGCTCGACAAACGTGCCGGGTTGTGGAGCGATAGTTTCCGGGCTTTCAGGTCAAAGCCCATTGTAGGTTACGGGGCGGGCACCTTTGAATATGCCTACAGAAAATTTTATGACGGAGGCTTATACACCAAATACGCTCACAGCAGCCTGGTTAAGACCGCTGTCGAGCTGGGGTGCGTGGGAGTGCTCACTCTTTTTCTATACCTGGCAGCCTTCGGAAGGGGAATTCTCAGGAACCTTCAAGAACCGGGCTCCAAATTCCTGGCGATATCGGCTTGTGCAGGCCTCTTGTTTGGACTTGTCGATTTCGCTTTCGACGCGCCCGCACACGTTGTCACATTCTTCGTTGTGACATCCGCATTTCTCGCGTCCGGGCAGAACAGAAAGCCGATGGCCGCCGGCAAGCCTTTGCTCCTGGCCATTATTGTCCTGCTTCTCTTCTCTTTTCTGTTCACGGGGAAGGCTGATTTCTCGCGTAAATTAATCGAAGACGGGATATTCTTCGAGGAGACCGGATTATACACCGAGGCCTACGAAGCTTACAGGGATGCTATTCAGGCGATGCCCTTGAACAACGAGGGCTATACAAGGACCGTCGCCATCCTTCTGAAATCGTACGATAACGAGAAGGATCCCGAAAAGAAGGAGGAGGTTAAGAGAGCCTTGAATTCTTACTTGGGAGATACACAGGGGCGCAACGATCAGGACGCCGAGCTCTATTACGTCAGAGGCATGGGATACGCCGCGCTCGCGCCGGGGAAAGATGCATGCGTGCTGATCTCGAACGCAATACTCCTTTACCCGTCCTCGGCCCTCTATAGGTATGAGGCAGCTCGCTGCTACGCAAAACTGGGCGATTTTGACAAAGCGCTGAGCGTTATCAGACCGATTCAGCCCTATCTCGCCGCCTTCCAGACCTCAGGCAATCCCCAGGGACTCTTCGTTTACAAGTTGCGAGATCTCGAAGCAGACATCGAGCACGCAAGAGGAAATCCCGGAAAAGCGCTCGTTATTGGAAGGGAGAACTTACGTGACGGAGTGAGCGGTAAGTACTCGATCTCTAACACCAAAGCCCGAGAGTTCCTCCCGAAGGAAGTGCTCATTCGCTACCTGACCGAGAAGCTCAACTTCTATGAAAAGGCCGCTAAAGATCAGTCAAATTAGCCCACAGATACGCCTGGTCCGTGACACGAAAGAAGTTTGGCCAAGATATTGCAATTATCCCCCCAATGGCCCGCACACGATACGCCCGACATTCAGCGATACCGTTTGACCGTACCGAGTTAATAAACTTATGAAAAGTGCGATAAATGAAGTTATAACGAGAGAGACAGGAGATCAACAGCGAGTGATGATTCTTACAAATACCCTCCAGTCGAAAGGCTTCGTAAATCACGTCTCGGATTTTGATCTGAACTACTTCCAGAAATTACATCCGGAGCGCAGGTTATTCACTGCCTCAGAGGAGATTGTACGGGATTTGAGGACGTTATGATGAAGAAAGCGCTGGAGAAACTGGGAATTCGGCCATCTACCGAGCTGCTGGGCGTGGATATCGGGACTACCTCAATCAAGGTGTGCGTCCTCAATAAGACTAAGGATGGCCTCTATCTGCAAAAGTATGCGAAAAGGTCCTACGACAAGGATCTGCTGCACGACGGGACCATCGTTGATGGCCCCTATGTCGGAAGCGAATTGAAACGTTTGCTGCGGGAAGAGGGCATCAGCGTGAACAAAGCCGCAACCGCCCTGTCCAGTTATACCGTTATTACGAAGCGAGTGACCATGCCCCTCTTGGACGAGGAGACGCTCGGCAAGAGCATCGGATTGGAAGTGGAGAGTGTCATACCCTATCCGCTGCGCGACATCTATTACAACTATTATGTCATGGGCACCGAAGAAGACAAGGAAGCCATGATGAGCCTTCTGATCGTGGCAGCGAAAAAAGAGATCGTCGATGCCTATATGAACGTCTTTCGCCTTGCAGGCCTGAACCTGCTCATCGTTGATGTCGATATATTTGCGGTGACAAACCTCATAGAGCGAATCTACGGTCCGCAACAATTTTCCGTGGTTGCCGCGGACATCGGCGCGTCCGTGACAAACATAGCGATCTTGAAGAATGAGACCATCGAATTCACAAGGGAAATTCTGATAGGCGGTAAGTCTCTCACGAACGAGATCGCCAAAGCGCATAAGGTGAGCCAGGAAGAGGCTGAAGAACAAAAACTCAATGCCGACAACGGTGTTGGCGAGGTTTTCGACGACTTCGTGGGGAATGTGTCATCAGAGATGAACAAAACAGTTAACTTTTATATGGCCACAAAGCCGAGAGAGACGGTCGGGAAAATCTACCTGACTGGCGGTTCATCCCTCATCCCCGGCCTGAAAGAGCGCATAGAATCCGAAACAGGCATTGAGGTGGCTTTTCTCGACCCTTCAACGTGCTTACAGCAGAATGGAAAGAGCGCCAGGCTCGGCGAGGAGGATCAAGCTTTCGCACCCGTGGCCCTCTATCTTTCTTCGAGAGTGAGTGACCTGGAATCATGATACGCATAAACCTTCTTCCGAAAAAAGTTCGAAAAGAGGCATTGAAGTCCGACATCGCTCTCTTCCTGTTATTGCTCGTAATAGCGCTCGTGACGGCTGCGGGCATATACTTCAACAATGGAAGGGAGATTATCCATCTGAAAACCGATGTTGCGCGGACAAAGCAGTCAATCACCTCCATGGAGAAGTTCTATCAGGAATATCTGACTCTCGAGAAGCAAAAAAAAGAGATGTCGGCAAGAATCGCTCTCATCGAGAAGATAAAAGAGGGCAGGGCTTTGGCAGCCCGTATCCTGTACGACTTGCCCTCGTTGGTCAAGGATAGTATTTGGATTAAGCGCTTCAAAAAGGATGAGGATAGATTCGATCTGGAGGGACGCGCCCTTGAAAACGAATCTGTTTCTGACTTTGTGGAGAAGCTGGCGAAGATACCTTATGCAAAAAATGTGGAGCTCAAAAGTGTTGAGGACGTGACGGACGAAGGCGTACTGGTCAAGAAATTCCTTGTACAGGGGAACATGGGCTTATGAAACTCCGGCTCGATACAGGCAAGATAACAAAGATACCGAGGGTATACAGGATCGCCCTGATGCTCACGCTGACGGCCGTGGTCTTTGCGGGAGTCTATTTCTGGCTCCTTGTCCCTCAGTTCGATCAGAAGGGGTTTCTCGTGGGCGAATATCGCAATGCCAAGCAAGAGCTCGATCGATTGACGTTGATGAAGGCAAATTTTGAGAAGAGCCAGAAAGAGTATTTCCAACTCAAAGAGAACCTCGAAAAGATCCTGGTCCAGATGCCCGAGGAGAAGGACGTTCCTAACCTCCTCAGACAGGTATCGTCCGTAGGGCAGGAGGCCAAGTTGAGGGTCAAGTTTTTCGAGCCTAAACAGCTCCAGGCGAAAGACTTTTATTATGAGCTGCCGTTTGAACTACGCTATACGGGCGGCTATCACAACGCGGCCTATTTCTTTGACGGAGTGAGAAAACTGGACAGGATCATACATGTGGCCAATTTTTCGCTCGAATCAAAAGTTGTGGCGTCAAAACTGACCGTGGAGGGTACCTGCCTGGCAAAGACCTATGTGTACAGCAAGCAGATGCCGCAAGAACAAGCAGGCCAGAAGCCGAAAGATGCAAAGGACGAGAAGAATGCGCCGACTGTTAAGAAGTAGATTCATCATTGCTTTCCTCCTCGTTTGCGTGGGCCCCGCCACTGTTTTCTCACAGGCAAAGACCGAACCAAAGAAGAGCGGGCCCGTAGACCCGGATTTCTCGTACACCTCCAAGGATCGCAGGGACCCCTTCGAGCCTGTGTTCCTGGCGAAGCTAAAACAACAGCAAGTCAGCGGTAAGCTGAAAGAAGGATACGAGCTGGAAGAATTGAAGCTGGTCGGTGTGCTTAAGAGTGGCGGCGCAAAATTTGCTATGATGGAAGACACGCAGGGCAAAGGACTGCTCTTCAAACAGGGTGATTTTATTAACAAGACCATGTGGATTATGGATGTCGAAGAGGAGAGGGTGACTGTGGCCTACAAGATAAAAGGGGATGTTCGGAAGTTACCCATAGATATTCCCCGCAGATAGAGAGGGTGAGCCATGTATAAAAGGTATGTGCCGTTTGCTTTCATCATGATCATAGTACCCTTGCTCGCGTTCGGGCAGGTGCTTAAACCGCCCACGTCGAAGGTATCCTTCGATTTCATGGATGCAGACGTGCGGAACGTTCTGAGAGTCCTTTCCGAAGTATCCAAGAAGAATATCGTGATTGCCGAAGACGTAAAGGGAAAAGTAACCATCAAACTCGAGAATGTCACCTACGACGAGGCGCTCGACGTGATCCTTCTGAGCAATGACCTCTCCAGAATCGAGGAGGGGAACGTCATCAGGGTGGTAACGACAAAAAAGTTTTATGATGAACGCGACCGGACCCGCAAAGACAGAGTAGAGGTGCTCAAGGAAAAGGAAGCAAAACAAAAACTGGAAGATGAGTTCGTTACGGAGACACTCTTCCTTAACTACCTGGATGCCACAGAGGTCGGGGTTATGCTGAGGGGATACGCGCCGGCGGCGACGGGGACAACGGGGACAACGGGCATGAATGCCAAGGGGCTCCTTTCGCCCAATGGCGCTGTGAGCATCGTAAAGTGGACGAATGCTCTCATCATCAAAGACACCAGGGGGAACGTACAGGAGCTGATAAAAAGGGTCAAGGAGCATGACATACCACCAGTACAGGTGCAGATCGAAGCCAGAATAGTACAGGCCACAAAAAACTTCGCTCGGGATCTGGGAATTCAATGGGGCGCTCAATACCGGACCAAGGTGGGCGGAACCAGCACGGAATTGAGCGGGCTGAAACAGGTTACCGGCGACTCCTCGGCCACCACGTTCACATCCCCCACTGGTAATCTGGGGATAAGGGATTCGACAGTTCAGTTTCCCTACAATGTCAATCTCCCTGCTGCTCCCCTGGTCGGTGCTGCCGGAGGCCTGGGCATCTTCATCGGAGGCCTGCAAGATTCGCTCAGGCTGGATGTTCAGCTCTCCGCTCTGGAGGCTCAGGGAAAAGGAAAGATCATTTCTAACCCCAAGGTGCTAGCCTCCCACAATCAGACGGCAAAGATCAGCCAGGGTACGCAGATTCCCTACCAAACGATCTCACAGAACTATACGCAAATAGAGTTTAAGGACGCCGTGCTGAGTCTGGAGGTGACGCCTGTTGTCGCCAAAGACGGAAATATCCGCCTGAAGATTAAAGCGACAAAAGACAGGCCCACCCAGATAGCGGGGAGCCCTGTGCCGGGTATAGATAAGAAGGAGGCAACTTCCGATGTAATGATCAGGGATGGCGAGACAGTGGTCCTGGGTGGCATCTATGAATCGGAGGACGACTCGAGTCAGACAGGCTTGCCAGGGCTGAAAAACATTCCGCTTCTCGGCTGGTTATTCAGATCCAACTCAGTGACGAGTACGAAATCGGAGCTTCTCATCTTCATCACACCAACCATCATAAAGAATCTATATAAAGCAGAGGGGTAAATGAAACGCATATACGTACTCATAGCGTGCTGCTTTCTTCTCTTCCAGGGCCCGGCGTTGGCAGCGGGGGAGGGGGAGTATCTTCAAGGTGACATCGTTTCCTCCTTCGCCGACAGGTTGGACCTTTCGCTTGGCGACAAGGTCATCATAAACCTGGGCCGGAGTTTGGGTGTCGCTAAGGGTGACATCGTTAAAATAGCCCGTCGCGACGCTGATGACCCGTTGAGCAACGCTTCGGGGCAGTGCGCAATCATCGAGACAGACGAGGCATCGGCGGTCTGCGAGATCATCCGGAGCAGGATGGAGATGCACACGGGAGATTTGGTCTTTGTCAAAGCGGTAAAGGTACACGCTGACGCTGCCCTCTATGCGTTGGCCCTCAGGACGTTACATAGCGTGGTTAACCCGTATGCTCCGAGCAGGAAGCTGTCCGCTTATGTGTACGGCATCTTCAACGAAAAGAATGATGTCACGGGCTTATCCGAGAGAATCAGGCGGGAAATAGTGGAGGTGCTGCGACAGAAAAGCAGGATCACACTCGCAGAACGCAGCACAACGATGGAAGCCTTTTATCCGTCGGATGACATGCAGTGGGTGAGCGATGTCAAGCAGTACATGAAGAAGGCCAATATTGACGTTCTGGTAACGGGCAACTACCGGATTCAGGACGATAAGGTGCTGATCTCCATCTATAAGATCGATCTGGGCGGGGACGACAAGAAGATCGACTATCCCTTGGCGGTTCGGGATGGCTACGCCCAGCTGGCGGCCGAGGTACGAGTCCCTTATCAAAGAATCAGCAGAAAAGAACAGGTGTTTTGCACCTTCGTCTTGAAGCCCGTCGCGTACGTTCCCATGAAGGATGAGAAGACAGCTCTTATCAAATTTGAAGCAGACGGGAACCCTTTTACCGAGTACGGCATGAAGAGGGATGACTTCAACATCATCAGTCCGGTCGACGTTATTGTGAACGTGGACAACGAGACATTCACCCTTTCCTCGGCCAAGCCGCAACAGCTCGTTACGCTTATGAAAGGGACGCACCGGGTTTCTATGTCATTCAGGCGAGGATATTATTTCAACGAGAATCTGCTATACAGCTCAAAAACGCTTCTTTCGAAAGACGCCCTGCTCGACGTGACCAAGAGCACGAATATTCTAGTCGATGTGGCTGCTAATCCTTTACCCGACAGGCAGCCGATCACCATCCAGGTGTTCGATAAAGTCGGCAGGGAGAAGCAGCTTCTGCGACCCATCAGGAAACTCGAAGCCGATACCATGGTGGAAACCTTTAAGGATTAGTGGTACGATAGCCGATCAGCAGCTATCGGCCACATGGATTCCCACCGGCAACCCACTGACACTAAGAACAGGCGGTCGCGCAAACAGCGCGTCCATTCACCCGCGCTCGAAAGCGTGGCGTCTGCTGGTTCGCCGCCGCGCGTAGGGAATCCATCTAGCGAGCACGGCGAGCGAGAGGGGGAGGCCGGGTACCCGCTTGCGGGTGGGGCTTTGCCGCAGGAGGGGGCGACGCGAGCCCCAGTGATGGATCTGGACAGTATCAGACTCTCCAAGTTTCTTGCCCATGCGGGCGTATCGTCTCGTAGAAAAGCTGACGAAATCATAAAATCGGGAAGGGTTAAGGTTAATACCGTTGTGGTGTTAGACCCTTTTGTTCCAGTCAGTCCGCATAAAGACGTCGTAAGCGTTGACAGTAGAATCATTGAATATCATGTGACCCACAAATATATAGCCCTATATAAACCCGCAGGCTATCTCTCCGACCTTAAGGATACCCGGGACCGTAAGCTCGCAAGGGCGTTGCTGAGCGACAAGGAGCGCTTGTATCCGGTGGGGAGACTTGACTACCAGTCCGAAGGTCTTATGCTTTTTACGAATGATGGCCTGTTTGCGCAGCGCATCATGCATCCCCGGTACGAGGTGGAAAAGGAATATCTCGTCAAGGTCAAAGGCAAGCTTGATACAGAGGAGACGCGGCAACTCCTGGAGGGAGTGATGATTGAAGGTGAGCGCTATGGCTTTGACCATATCAAACTGGTACGGG
Organism: Syntrophobacterales bacterium; assembly: GCA_017881765.1. Lineage (GTDB taxonomy): Bacteria > Desulfobacterota > Syntrophorhabdia > Syntrophorhabdales > WCHB1-27 > JADGQN01. Next base: position 12,102 of record JADGQN010000090.1, read on the forward strand.
CCGAAAGCCGGAATGCCTGGTATCGCGTGATCATCCATGAAGGGAAGAACCGCATCATCCGGAGGGCGATGGAAGCGCTTTCTCAGCCGGTTCTGAAGCTTCGCCGTATTCGGATTGGCCCCGTGGTGCTCGGGGATATGCGCCCGGGGGAGAGCAGGCATCTCACCTCACGGGAGATTAGGTTCCTCGTGTCAGATGAGCAACCGCAAGGTAAAGCTGCTTCCGACAAAGCTGCAGCCGCGTCAAACCAAGTTACAGGATATTTTGATTGACAGCGAGACCGGGGTTCCGCTAACATATAAACACTCCATGGACAAGAAGAGCTACACAGCCTGGGCCGACATCTTGAAGACGCTCGGCCACCCGATCCGCTTGCGTATCCTCGAGAGTCTTCTCGATGCGGAGAAGTTCGTCAGCACGATCTGGGGGAACCTCGACCTCCCTCAATCGACAGTCTCTCAGCACCTGTCGGTTCTGAGGAGCAAGGGCCTTGTGCAATATGAAAGATGCGGCTCGAAGGTGAAGTACTTTGTGAGGGATCGTCGGATCGAAGAGATCATCAAGTTGATGAAGGTCCGTTAGTTAACATAATATCTCTTATCAGAACCAATACAAATAGCTTAAGCTGCCCAGCGGCCCGTCTGTAACGGCAGAACCCCTCATGAGCATACATGCTATGGCCTTGCGCCCAAAAATGAAAGCTCTCCGCGAAGCCAGGTTTGTCTCTAAACAGGCGATCGTCACCTTAAATGGAGCTCTGTCATAAATGCCCCTTAACTCTCATATAGCCTCAAACAGATTCGTGTAACTCACATTTGGGATATCGCACGGCACGCCGGCCGGTCCCCGGTTCGAGCAATCCTCGTCCATTGCGCTTAAGAATTTGGTTTACAAAACCGAGCCATGGTCGTACAATATGGCAGACTTACTCCAAAACACTATGGATCAGCAAAAAGGTAGTAATATAAATAAGTTATATAAGTCCTTTGAGTCGCAGCTTGAGGGTTTCGCCGAAAGGCTGCTTGCAACAAAGATAAGTGAGGAGGACAACGTCCTCGGCGACGTTCAGGCTATGATAGAGAGG